>CAVDFY010000076.1:0-13682 GCA_963607925.1 bacterium | reverse complement strand
GTACAAAAAGATACATTAAATTATCTTGAAAAAAATGAAAGTTGGTTATATAGTTATTTAAAAGATAATTCTTTATTAAAAGAAGATATATTCTATGCTTTTTATAAGAATAAAAAGATATATGTGATTAAAAGAAATGAACTTAAGGATTAAATGCTTTTTTAAGTAATCTATAATATATATAAGTAGAAACAACTAAATTAATAATTATTGATATTAAAAGACTATACATACCAATTTTCATAAATGAAAGTATTGTTATAGAAATAAGTCTTACTATTGAATTAATAATGGTTGCTCTCATAGCGTCCCTACTTTTATTAATAGCTTGTAGTGCGTTTATTAAAGGGTATTCTATATAAAATAATATAGTAAATGGAGAGAGTAGTTTAATATAATCAATTCCTTCATTAGTATGATATAAAGTAATTAAGAAGAAGTCAGGCATAAGTGATATTATAAGAGTAGATACTGCTCCGATGGTTGAAGATACTATTAGTATTTGTTTAATTCTTTTTTTACACATTTTAAAGTCTTTAAGAGTATAATATTTTGATAATTCTGGGACTAAAGCAGTTGACATATTTTGAGTAAAGAACTGAGGCATTAAAAGAAGAGACAAAGAATAAGCATTAATGATACCATATTCATAAACAATATAATCTTTAGAATAACCTACATATAACAATATATTAGTGAGAATAATTGGTTCTAAAAAATATGCAATAGATCCAATTATTTTACTACTTGTTGCTGGTAGTGATGTATTCATAATAATAGATACATCTTTTTTATTAATTATAAAATTATGAATATTTATCTTATACTTAGGAAAGAATTGTATCATTACAATTTGAGATAATACTTCTCCAACTGCATTTATAAGTATTAAAAAACATATTGTTTTAACAATACCTAGTAATATAAAATTATCTAAAAATAAAAATATTAAGATCATTCTCGTTATTTGTTCTAAGAAATTAGAAAGCATATATGGGAACATATTTTGTTTTCCCCAAAAATATCCTTTTATTATTGATGAAACACTTATAAATGGAAGTGTTATTAAAATACATATAATGGGATAATATAACCTTTCATCTTTAAGCAAATCAATAGATAAATTTTTAGCAAAAAATAATACAATTATTATTAATATTAAGTTTAATATTAAAGACATAGGTATTATAGAATATAAAAGAGCTTTTGCTCTTAGTGTTTTATTAGATATTGCTCTTGATATAGCAGTGGGATATGAAAATGTTGCTATAACTGTAAGAAGTGATATGGTTGGACTAAGTAAACTATAAAGACCAATTGCTTCTGTACCTATTTTTCTAGTAATAATTATTTTTAAAAAGAATCCAACTGTTTTAGTAAGGATTCCTCCGACCAATAAAAGCATAGTAGACTTTATAAATATATTGTTTTTAATTTTATTTATCATAATAAAGTATATGAATCTATTGATTAAGTTATTTATTTATGCTATTATTAATTTGTTCTTATGAACAACAATTTTAAAAATTACCTTATAAAGAGTGACTGAGAGACTGGCTCTATGAAGTTACACCAACCTATTTGATTAGGTGGTAAACCCAGATGGATGAGGATAACTTATATATACCTAAGTTATCTTAGGTATTTTTTCTTTTTAAGGTAATTGTAATCTTGGAAGGAGGAAATATATATGAGATTATTTAGTAATGAAATTGTTTTTAGGGGACATCCTGATAAAGTATGTGATCAAATAAGTGATGCTTTAGTGGATGAGTTTATTAAAGGGGATAAGAAAAGTAGATGTGCGATTGAAACTATGGGTGGTAAAGGTAAAATATTTATTACTGGTGAAGTTACATCTAAAAGTAAAGTTGATATTCATAAAGTTGTGAAGAAAGTTTTAGAAGATGTTGGGTATAGTTCTGACTATGAAATTATTAATAACATTGGTGTTCAAAGTGTTGATATAGCAATGGGTACTAATGATAAAATGATGGGTGCTGGAGATCAAGGCATGATGTTTGGGTATGCTTGCAATGATAATGATAAGCATTTACCTACAGCTATGGTTATACTTCAAGAATTAAGTAAAAAGTATGATGTACTTAGAAAAGTAGATTCTAGATTTAAAAGTGATGGAAAAGCACAAATTACTGGATATTACGATGAAGATATGAAACTTTTAAGTATTAAAACATTCACTATTAGTTATCAAAACACTGAAAATGAAAGAAGTAAAACTGATAAAATAATTATAGATATTTGTGATGAAATTTGTTCTAAGTATAATATTAAGGTAGAAGAATATTTGATAAATCCAACTGGTAAGTTTGAAATAGGCGGTTTTGAAGGAGACGCAGGTCTTACTGGTAGAAAGATAGTCGTTGATAGTTACCAAGGATTTGCTCCTGTAGGTGGTGGTGCTTTTAGTGGCAAAGATCCAACTAAAGTTGATAGAAGTGGTGCATATAAGGCTAGACTTATTGCTATACATTATTTAAAAAAATATAATCTTAAGTGGTGTAAAGTGCAACTTAGTTATGCCATTGGTATTAGAAAACCTTTAGCAATCTATATTGATAGTGACAAAGGAAATCTTCCAGAAGAAGTAACTATTAATAAATATAAAAACTTATATGAAGAATGTGAACCTAAGAATATAATTGATGACTTAGACTTATTAAATGAAGCATTTTATGAAAGAAGTAAATTTGGACATTTTTAAAAGTGTAAAGTTTATGCATAAATCTTGATAAAAAAAATTAATATGATATAATTAAATTAACCTAGATGAAATATAGCTCAATAAACCGGCTATGTAATACTATAGGGGGACTAATTAGTATATGGTGTTGAATATTGCATTTAATGCAAGATCCCGAGTATGTTATGTGTCCTACCACCTCGTGCGAAACGCGAGTTTTATTACACTATATTTACCTAGGTATTTTTTTATGGTATAACATAGGCACTTTTGAAGGAGTGAAAGGTATGAATCTTTGTAGACTTGAAAGTCTAATTGGAAGTGAAAACTTAGAAAAAGTTAGAAAACTTAAAGTGCTTATTATAGGTCTTGGTGGAGTAGGAGGTTATGCTCTTGAATCTTTAGTTAGATGTGGAGTAGAAGATATAACTATAGTAGATGGTGATACTATTAAGCCAAGTAATATAAATAGACAAATAATAGCAACTTCTCGTAATAATAATAAATATAAGACTAGAGAATGGAAAAAAAGGATCAAACTTATAAATAAAAATGCATGTGTTAATATAATAAATACTTATATTACACCTGATAATATAGAATTATTATTTGGTGAAAAATATGACTATATGATTGATGCTTGTGATACAACTCGTGTTAAAGTTGAACTTGTTAGAAGATGTCATGAGAATGGTATTAAGCTTGTTTCATCAATGGGTACAGCTAAAAAGTTAGATGCTACTAAGTTGATAATAACTACACTTGATAAAACTAATACAGACCCACTTGCTAAAAAGGTAAGACATGAACTTGGAAAAGATAAAGATTTAATGAAAGAGGTAGTGGTTGTGACATCAACTGAGAAAACAATGGATACTAAGAATATGCTTGGTTCTAGTGCATTTGTTCCAGCTGTCGCAGGACTTTATATAACAAATCATATAGTTAAAGATGTATGTAAGATGTAACTTAGGTTATATCTTTTTTTCTCTGAAAATAAAAGACTGTTAATCTGTTTTAACAGTCTATTTTTATATCGTATAACTTACAATTATACGATTATTTATGCTAAATTAAGTATATCATAATTAAAATACAAATTAAATACTTTTAAAAAAATATCTTTGTTTATTTATCTTTTATAAAATATATAACTTGGAGGTGCTTAAATGCAAAAAGATAAAAGTATAACTTACAATGATATTTTAATTTTATGGATCAAAAGTAAAAAAGATTTAAAAATGCAATCTATAATTAATTATGAAAATTTAATAAGTGGTTATCTTAAAAATAGTGTTGGTATTATAAAAATAAATGATTTAACAAGTACAGATATCGAAAATTTATTTTTGTATTTGAAAGAAAAAAATGTAGCTGTATCTACTAAAAAATCACTTATATATATTGTTCGTTCTAGTTTGAATTACGCTTATAAGAATAATTATATAGATTATATTGATGTTTCTAATATTAAGTTTAAATTACCAAATAAAGCAATATTTGTTCTATCAAAAGATGAACAAAATATTTTAGAAAATAATCTAAAAGAAAAAACTAATATTCGTAAAGTTTGTTTATTATTATGTTTATATACTGGACTTAGAGTTGGTGAAATATGCGGTTTAAAATGGGAAGATATTGATTTTAGTAATAAGTCATTAACTATTAAAAGAACAATTGAAAGAATTAAAAATAAAGATAAAAGTATAAAATCTAAAACTATACTTATTGAAAGTACTCCTAAGAGTGATACTTCTAACAGAATTATACCTATACCTGATTTTATTATTTATTTGCTTTTACTTTTTAAAAGTGATAAATGTTATTTTTTATTGTCTAAAAGTCATAAGTTATATGATCCAAGACTATTTGAATCTTTTTATAGTAGAATTTTAAAATCAAGTAATATTAATCATAATAAATTTCATACTTTAAGACATACTTTTGCAACTAGAAGTATTGAGTCAAAGATGGATATTAAAACTTTATCTGAAATACTAGGTCATTCACAAATTGAAACCACTTTAAAATTATATGTTCATCCATCTTATGAAATGAAAAAGTCTTCTATTGAGAATTTAGTTCGATTTATGGCTAAATAATAACGAATAATTGTAAGTTATACGATATTTATTCAAATATAAGAGTGAAGGAGTGATATTTAGAATAAAATTTAGTGTTAGTAATTATAATAGAAAAATATTTAATAAGAGGTAAATGGAGTATTTATGAAAAAGAAAGAAAGTAAGAAAAATAAGAAGAAGATTATAATTGTATTATTAATTATAGTGGTTATAGCATTCTCTATTGTTTTATTTAAGATAGTGTTAGTACCTTTGAATAATTATAAGAAAGCTAATCAATATTTAGAAAATAAAGAATATGATAAAGCAATAGAATTATATAAAAAAAATGAAAAATATAAAGATTCTAAAGAAAATATAAAGAAAGCTTATTACGAGCAAGGACTTTCTTTAATTGAAAATGAAAAGTACGATGAAGCTATTAAAGTATTAAAGAATGCGAGTGGTGATGAGCTTGAAAATTATTTATTGTATGCGAATGCTATGATAGATTTTAAAGGTGGAAAATATAACTTAGCTTTAACTAAATTTGAAAAGTTAAAAGATTTTAAAAAATCTAATGATTATGCTAATTATTGTAATTTGATGTTAGCAGAGCAAAAATATAAAGAGGGTAAACTTGTTGAAGCTAAAACTATGTTTAGTGAGTTAGATAAAGATCTCGAATATAATAATGTTAAAGTTTCTAGTAGATTAGAGATATTAGAAAAGTATAAAACATTTGTTAATTTATGTGGTACATGGACTGGAACAAATGGGAAAATGTCTGTAAGACAAACTCATGATAGTACTGGTTTATGGGATCAATGGGATGGAACTTATCAATCAGCATTGAATCTTAATTGCATTATTAATGAAGATGGAACTGTTACTTTAAAAGGCAGTGCTTCATATTATGTTTATACTAATTATTCAAGTTTAAGTAAATATTTAAAGACACCTGAAAAGAGTTTAACTATTGATAAGACAATTAGTTCAATGCCTAAGAATTTAGCATCTTCTGGTAATGTATCATTAACTTATTCAGGTGGTAAGTTTTCATTAAGTTATGATTATAAAGATTCAAACTCTTCTATGAATTTTACATATAGATATAAAAGTAGTATTACTTATAGTAAAAGAGAGGCAAAGTAGTTATGAAGAAAATAAAGTTTAGTGTTTTTGTTGTTTTAATCGCAATGATTTTAATTACTGGTTGTGGTAAAAACTATGACAATATAAAAGAGAATTTGAATGGTCACACATATTATTATAATGGTGGAACTATTAACTCATTGAGTGGTATGATTTTTGAAGATGGTAAAGTTACTATAAAGAGTATTTATTTTGATGGTAACGGAGAACATGATAGAGAGGAAGAACAATACAATTACACTGTTGATGAAGAAAATATTATAATAAGTGATTCTGATAAAACAACAATTACTTATAAAAATGATAATGATAATATTGTACTTGGAGATGGAAAAACATATTTTAGAGAAGATGAAGTAAAAGAAGGATTAAAAGGTTATTGGAAATTAAAAGATACTGATTATATACTGGGTAGAATTACTAAAAGTGAACACAATATTTTTATTGATGAAGATAAAATTACTTATGAGAATGCGACTTTAGCATATAATTCAAATAGTGAATATTATTATTATGGGCCATATACTGGTGAATATAAACTTAAGTTTGGTGGTTTTGATACTACAATGGAAGAAAGAGGTAATCGTTTATATTTTACTATTCTTGATAATAAAGTTACGTTGTTATATTATAACCATGCTTGTACAAGTTCTGATGGTTTACCTGGTAAAGATGGTTATAGTTTTTAAGAAGGCGTTTGCTTTCTTTTTTTATGATTTTTTTTAAAAAAGAAGTGTTTTGATGATTTACTTCTAAAGATAATAATAGAGGGTAGTTGGGTATCTTCTAGAAAGAAGGAATTAAATGAATGAAATAATTGAATACACTGAAAAAATATTTGAAGACATTAAGCATATTGATGAAGAAGGGAATGAGTAGTGGTTTGCTCGAGAATTACAAGTTGTTTTAGATTATAAAAAATGGCAAAAGTTTATAAATGTAATAAATGATTCTATAATATCTTGTAAGCAAAGTGATTAATTAATAGATGACCATTTTACCCAAGTGGGTAAAATGGTAGAGATAGGTTCTGGTGCTAAAAGAAAACAAGTGGATTATATGTTATCTAGATATGCTTGCTACTTAATAGTACAAAATTTTGATCCTAGAAAAAATGTTGTAGCCTTAGGAAAAACATATTTTGCAGTTCAAACGAGAAAACAAGAACTTAGTGAGAAAGAATATTTTGGACTTACTGAAGACGAGAAAAGATTTTATCAAAGAGATTTAACAAGAAAAAAAATTATTCTTTGAATATTGCTGTTAGAGATGCTGGAGTTAGGAATTTTGATAAGTTTCATAATGCAGGATATAGGGGACTATATAATGGTGAGCTGCGGATGATATTGCTAAAAGAAAAGGTTTAAGATATAGAGAAGACATACTTGATAATATGTGTAGTGAAGAATTAATTGCTAATCTTTTTAGAATTAGTCAAACTGAATCTAAGTTAAAAAGAGATAATGTATCTGGTGAAGCTAAAGCTAATGAAACACATTATACTGTTGGTAAAAATATAAGAGAAACTATTCTTAAGAATGGTGGAATTATGCTAGAGGATATGCCAATACCTAATAAAAGTTTAAAAGAACTTGAAAAAGATAGAAATAAAAAACTACCTTATGAGTAGTTTATAATGTCTTTTGATTTTGAGGTTTTATTCTTAAATCTTCGTTTTCTAGTTCTTCTTTTGTTTTTGATAGTGGTTCATGACCTTTAGTGAATGCATTTAAATAAATGCTTCCGTTAATTGATTTAAAATCTTTTGTTGTGTACCCGGTTTTAGTGTTATAAAATGAGTTTCCATAAATTCTTGCTATATTTTCATCTAATATATGATATCCATCTATTAATAATTTTTCTACTTCACTTTTATCTTCATCTTTTATGAAATATCCAGGAGATGGAGTTTTTAATATCATACCATTATGTGTTAAATATTTACTTTTCTCATCAGTAAAGAATTGTCTATATGTCGGATCTATTAAATATGGAGTTAATGTTCCATTTATATTGAATCTTGCCACTACGAAGGAATGGCCTTCAATATCATTTGTTATTACATTTTGTGTCATACATGGATGTGTTTCAACGCTTAAATCGTTTAAATAATATGTTATGATAGCTTGTGCTTTATCACATTTATATTCAAAACTAAAATTATCAAAGTCATCTGTGAATTTACATCTAGTAAGATAACAAATATTATCTAAGAATAAGTTTAGTTCTTCTATAGAAAGCGGAATATTACTTTCAATTTTTCTTTCTAATTCAGCAATTACTTTTGAGTCAATATTTACTGTTTTAGGAGTACTTTTCATTATAAATTTCATTTTTTCACCTTAATACTATTATTAAATTTATACATTTCAGTTTCATATTTATTTTTTCTTGGTGTATAGTATTTCCTTCCTTTTAGATTGTCTGGCATATATTCTTGATCTACCCAGTAATTTGGATAGTTATGTGGATATTTATAGTTTGGACTAGTTGTTCTAATGTGTGCTGGTATTCTTCCAACTGACATAGTATTTATGTCTTTAATAGCTTCATTAATTGCCATATCTGCTGAATTACTTTTAGGACTTAGTGCCATATCTATTACTGCACAAGAGAGTGGTTTAACTAATTCTGGATATCCAACTCTTTCACTTGCTTCAACCGCAGCAACTACTTTAGGACCAATCATTGGATTTGCAAGACCGATATCTTCGTAAGCAATAACAATCATTCTTCTATATATTGAATCATAGTCTCCGCTTACTATTAGTCTTGCTAAATAGTGAAGGGCAGCATCTACATCACTTCCTCTAATGCTTTTTTGAAATGCAGATAACATATCATAGTGTCCATCCTCATCTTTATCTGTAAAGAATGATGGAGTATTAGTTGTTTCTTTTATATTATCAATTGTTACTTCTTTATTGTATCCATAATAATTAAATTCAATAAGATTATATGCAAATCTTATATCTCCATTAGATATTTTAGCAATATATTTTATAGTTTTATTATCCATCTTTATATCTGGTAGAATATTTTTAACTCTTTTAATACCTGTTTCAATATCTTCTTCACTTAATGCATGAAGTTCAATTAATTGACATCTACTTCTAATAGCAGGATTAATTGAATGATATGGGTTAGAATTAGTAAGTCCAATAAGAACAATAAGACCACTTTCTATATAAGAAAGTAATATATCTTGTTTATCTTTATTCATTCTATGTATTTCATCTACGATAAGGATCATATTTCCATACATTTTAGCTTCTTCAATAACTACTTCAAAATCTTTTTTTGAATTAATAGTAGCATTTAGCATTCTATATCTAATACCAAGTTCATTTATTAAAGCAAGAGCAATAGTTGTTTTACCGCATCCGCTATTACCATAAAAAATTATATTAAAAAGAACTTTATTCTTTACTAAGTTAGTTAATACTTTGCCTTTACCAATAAGATGCTTTTGACCAAGTACTTCTTTTAAACTATTAGGTCTTAATTTATTTTGTAATAATTCCATAGTACACCTCATAGATATTTTATCAAGTTTATTATTAAATTTAAAGTCATTTAAAAGTCATTTTGAACAATTATTATTGTTATTGATATATTTATTTGTTATAATGAGTATGCATTAATAAAAGAGGAAACTATGAAAAAGATAAGACTTAGAAGTATTTTATTAGCAGTATTAACAATTGGGTTGTTTTGGTATATATTGAAAGATAATTTTAGTGAGTCAATCACTTTATTACTTTCATCTAATATATGGTATCTATTATTGGTTGTAGTTACATATATTGTTTATTTTTTAGTAGAAGCTTATTTATTTTATTTATTGATCAATAAGGTAAATAATTCTTATTCTTATAAACAAACTTTAGAATTAAATTTAATGACTAAATTTTTTAATGGAGTAACGCCATTTTCTTTGGGTGGGCAGCCACTACAAGTGTATGAACTAAGTAAGAGTAAAGTAAGAGTTACCGAGTCTTTATTGGTTATTGTAGAAAACTTTATTGTTTTACAAATATCTATGACGATTATGTCTCTTATTTCATTGGGAGTTTGCTTATATAATGGATTTATTCCTACTAAATTATTATGGATTTTAACTATAATAGGTGTATTTATAACAATTATTTCTTTCTTTATGGCAATATTTATGGGATTAAAAATACGTTATGCTAAGAAGGTAGGAAAATGGTTTATAAATATTCTTGATAAATTTCATATATTAAAGGATAAAGAAGAATCATACTTGAGATGGACTAATAAATGTGATGAATACAATACTAGTTTTAGAATATTATTAAAGGATAAAACATTTATTTTAAAATGTATATTTTTAAATATACTTTATATGGTTATATTTTGTATGATACCATTCTTTGTATTTAAAGCATTAGACGTGAATATAAGCGTTAATATGTTTTATGTGATAATATTTGCTTGTTTTGTTTATATTTCAGCGTCATTCGTACCAATTCCAGGTGCTAGTGTAGGTATGGAGTATGCATTTATTAATTACTTTAAATTAATAGTTAGTAGTACTCTAGTAATGCCTGGTGTATTGCTTTGGAGATTTGTTTCTTATTATTTACCGATGATACTAGGAGGAATATTATTTAATATAAAAGACTCTATTAAGAAGTAAGAAATTGCTTCTTTTATATTGTTAATTTTTCTTATAGATGTTATTATATTTAATGATAGGAGAGAGTAGAATGAGTAAAGAAAATAAATTACTTTTTGGTATATGTTTTGGAATAATATTTATAATATCTGTATCAACTTCTTATGCTTTTTTCAATGCAACAATTACTAATAAGGATGTAAAAGATCAAGTAGTAATTACTGGTACTTTAAGTTTAAGATATGTTGATGGTGCTGAAATAGTAATGAATAATATTAAACCAGGGCAAACTATAACTAAAACTGTTTATGTGGCAAATACTGGAACTTTAAATGCAACTTATAATCTTGTATGGCAAGAACTTGTAAATGAGATTGCTAACAATGAGATGATATTGGAAGCTAAATGTACTAGATTAGATTCTACTAGTGAGACAGAAAGTGGAACTTGTGAAGGCGTATCAGGTGTTTCAATTTTGTCAAATACTATTAAAAAGAATATTTCTATAGAACCTAGTATAACTCATAGATATGATATAACTATTACTTTTAAAGATACAAATGAAAGTCAAAACTATAATCAAAGAAAAAAATTTAATGGTGTTATTGGAGTTAAAGAATACAAAAGTGTAGAACCTGTAAGTTTTGCTACGGATAGTTGGGAAACTATTCTTAATGCAGTACAAGATGGAAATATAAGCAAATATAATGTTGGTGATACAAAAGATATAACTTTAAAAACTTTGGGAACACGTAAAATTAGAATTGCAAATATATCTACTCCTAGTGAATGTTCTACTGAAGGCTTTTCACAAACAGCATGTGGATTTGTACTTGAGTTTGAAGGCATGGCAACTACTAGAGTAGTAGGCGGTGATAAAAATATTAAAGGGTGGCCAGAAACAGATCTTTACAATTATTTAAATAATGATTTATATTCAGAATTACCTTTTGATTTAAAAGAAGCAATAATGTATACTAATACATTATCAAATAATTCAGATAATTCATCATACTATAGAACAAATGATAAATTATATTTGCTATCTATTGAAGAGATTTCTTACTATAAAGATGGTACTTCAATTTCATCTTTAACTAGAGCTTTGGATTATTATAGTTCAAATACTGATATCATAAAAGATGGTGGAACTGCATGGGTACTTCGTACTTCTGTTGGAAGTTATTTCTTTAGCGAAATAGATGATATAGGAACTGCTAATCCTTTAAGCAATGATACGTATACTGGAATATCACCCGCATTTAGAATAGGATAATGAGAAATTTACATAAACTTTGTAAAAGAACTATGAAATATTAGTTCTTTTGTTGTATAATGATAATGGGTAAAAATTATGATAGAGATTGATAATAAAGAATATATTGATGATTTTAGTGATTATTTAAGAATAGATAAGAATTATAGTGCTAATACTATAGAGTCATATATTAGAGATATTAGAAACTTTTTAGAATATACTGATAAAGAAATTCTTGATATATCTAAAAAGGATATTGATAATTATATATTACATGTACTTCCTAAATATAATGAAAGCTCTATTAATAGAATAATTGCTAGTATTAAAAGTTTTTTTAAGTATTTATTTATATATAAAGGGTTTATTAATGTTAGTGAAGATGTTGAAAGTCTTAAAAGAAAAAAAGTACTTCCTAAATATTTAAGTATTGAAGAAGTAGATAAACTTTTAGATATAAAGTTAGTGACACCATTTGATTATAGAAATAAAACTATTCTTGAACTTTTATATGCGACTGGTCTTAGAGCTACTGAACTTATAAATCTTGATTTAATTAATATAGATACAGCTAATATGGTCGTTAAAGTATACGGAAAAGGAAGTAAAGAGAGAATTGTTCCTTTGAGTAAAATAGCTGTTAATTATTTAGATTTATACATTAATAAATATAGGTCAATGATGTTTGTTAAGAATCAGAAACCAACAGATGCGTTATTTTTAAATAATCATGGTCAAAGGATGACAAGACAAGGTTTATATAAAATTATTGGTGAGATAGCAAGAACTAAGAAAATAGATAAAGAGATAACGCCACATGTGTTAAGACATAGTTTTGCTACTCATATGATTGAGTGTGGTGCTGATATACGTAGTGTTCAAGAATTACTTGGACATGAGAATGTTGTTACTACAGAGATTTATACTCATCTTGCAAATAATTTTATAAAAGAAAATTATAATGAATATTTTAATAGAAGTACAAAGGAAGGTGAAAATAATGTTTAAAAGAGTATTTTTAGTTGTTATGGATAGTGTTGGAGTTGGATGTACTGAAGACTCAGATAAATATGGTGATAAGGGTGCTAATACACTTTTACATACTATAGGAAATACATATAATTTAGATGTACTTGAAAAATTAGGACTTACTAATTTAGTTGGAAAGAATGAAGAGAATGTTAAAGCTTTATATATGAGAGCTAAACCTATTAATGTCGCAAAAGATACATTAAACGGTCATTATGAGATGATGGGAGCTGTAGCTAAAGTTCCATATAAAACTTATCCTGATGGTTTTCCTCTTGAGTTAATATCTAAGATTCAACATGCTATTGGAAGAGATGTTATAGGAAACTGCGTTGCAAGTGGAACACAAATCATTGAAGATTTAGGTGAGATGCATATGAAGACTGGAGCTATTATAGTTTATACTTCAGCTGATTCAGTCCTTCAAATAGCTGCTCATGAAGATATTATTCCAGTAGAAGAATTATATAAAATATGCGAAACAGTAAGAGAATTAACTAAGGGGGATGAGTATAAAATAGCTAGAGTTATTGCTCGTCCATTTGTTGGAAAACCTGGAAACTTTACAAGAACTCCAAGAAGACATGATTATGCTTTAGATCCACCAATTAATGTACTTGATTTACTTGATAGAAATAATGTTGCTACTATAGCTGTTGGTAAAATATCAGATATATTTAACAATAAAAGTATTGCTGTTAAAGTTAGAACTAGAGATAATCTAGACGGAATAATGAAATTAATTGATTTTGCTAAAGGTGACTTCAAAGGATTCTTATTTGCAAATTTAAATGATTTTGATATGTTATATGGACATAGAAGAGATAGAGT
>CAVDFY010000075.1:0-10969 GCA_963607925.1 bacterium | reverse complement strand
TACAATATAAGTATATGAACTACTTTTAATTTTCTCCCCATACCTGCTATGGCGGAGTCATTATGGGAGAATTTCTAACTTCAAAAGCCGGGATTGGATATTTAATATTATATGGTTCTCAAGTATTTAATTTAGATTTAGTAATGACAGGTATATTCTTATTAACAATTATATCGATTATTATGTATAAAGTTATTTCAGAGATAAGTAAAAGAAGTTAACTATTTGTTAACTTCTTTTACTATCATATTCTAGATATTAATTTATTATATTTATCATACGGTAGTATTCCATCTTTTTGAAGCCTACCTACAACAATCCCAGGTAAAACATTATTATTGCAAGCAAAATTTTTAATCGACTCTTCAGTAAAATAATTAGTATTTTCAAAAATCATATATGAGTCTTTAGAAATCAAAATATTTTTAGCATAATTATCTGCTTCTTCTTCTATTTCATCTTTTTTATCATTTTCTTGATCAACAAATATTTCTTTTTTACTATGTTTTAACAAATGTGCAATTTCATGAAACAATGTAAACCATAAAATATCATCTCTTTTACCTCTATCACTCAACATAATAATTGCCTTATCACAATTTACTTTATAAGATACACCATTAACATACGTATGTGGTAGATGTGGCTCATAAATCAAAGCAACACCACATTCATATAGATAATTTTTTATATTATCAAAACTATCAAAAAAAGTCTTACTTGCTAGTTCTCTAATCCTTTTACTATTAATTTTCAATTTTTCTATATCAAATTTAGGATATTCTAATTTATTAGCTTGTATCTCACCATATCTTAACCAGCAATACAATGACTCAAAAGAAAAATTTTCATTATCACTTTTTCTAAATGCTAATTTCTTACTAAGTTCTGTATCAAAAGATAGAGATGCCACTGAAAAGAATTTTCTCAAATTTATTACCTTTTCAAAAGGATCATTAGTTTTCTCTATAGAATCCCAATTACGTTTTGCCATTTCAGAGTAAGGAATATTAATTAAGTATTTTTCTTCATCTTTAATACTTTCAAAATCTTTTTTTCTTTCCAATGATTCCCTATAACTGCTCTCTAAATTATTCCAAAAATTTGCAGGAATATTAAAAACATATTCTAATTTTAATGCCGTTAAAGTAGTTATAGGAGCTTTACCATTAATAATTTCATTTATAGTTTTTTTATTTATACCTGTTTTACTCGATAAATCTAACTGAGTCATACAATTAGTTTCTAATAATTCTAAAATTGTTTCACCAGGTGCAATTATATATTCATCATAATTATTACTCATAATGTTTAGACACCTCCATTATCTTTATATTTTTTATATCTTTTAAATTATCATTCTTTACATCATACTCATTTGGTTTAAAAATAAGTCTAAACTGAGAAGTAATACTAACAGCAAATAAATCTTTTAATTTTCCTTCCAATTTATGTCTCTTGAAAGGAGGAAAGGTAGGAACATCATTTAAAGATTCAAAAGCTTTTAGTTCTTTTATTCTTTGTGGTAATTTTTTTGCAACATCAACACCATACTCTTTAATCAATATTTGATTTGAGCTAACGTTTTCGCATAATCCTCGAAGTTTATCATTTTTATACGTTAGTATCATCTTACCCTCTTTTCTTTTGATTAACGTAATCGGTTAATCATTTTATATCATAAATAATTTAATAAGTCAATATTTAATTAACTTATTAGGTAAACAAAAAAAACTAACAACCGTTAGCTTTTTATTCTGTAATACCATTCCAATTGACAAATTTATCTCTTAAAGTATCTGCGTAATCAGTTTTAATAATTATTTTATCTTCAGATACTTCTTTTTCTTCTACTACTATAGGATTACATCCATCTTTCTCTACACCTATTTTATCTATATGAAATAAACTAGCACAGTTTTCACATTTTAAGTATTCACCCTCTTGAACAAAATATGCTCTTGGAGAAGGATTACATGCTTGACATGTATTAAATGCAATTCTAACTTCACCATCAGTACCACGTACTACAATAAACTGTATTATTACTCCATTACTATCATAATTAACAAATGTAACATCACTAGTTATATTAGTAGTATCAATCACCAATTTCCCATCTACTGGGTTTACAGTTATAATATTATTCTTCTTTTCTACTTCTTCTTGCTTATCACAGCCATATAAAATAAATATTGAGAAAATAGCCAAAATACTAAAAAATTTCTTCATATTACTCTTTTACACCTACAAATGTAAACCCTGTTTCATTTACATTTTCTTTTACATTGCTAATGTCAACTGATTTTTTACTAGTAATAGTTACTTCCCCACTCTTTAAATCAACTTTAACTTTAGCACTATCATCTACTTTAAGTATTGCTTCAGTAACTTTTTTAGCACAATGTTCACAATGCATACCATCCACTTTAATTATTATTTTATTTTTCTTTCCAAACATATTAACACTTCCTTACCTTTACTCTTTTTAATCTTAATGTATTTAACATAACAGTAACACTACTTAATGTCATTGATAAACCAGCTATCATAGGATTCATATTAATACCAAATCTACTCAATAATCCTATAGCTATAGGTATCATACATATATTATAAAAGAATGCCCAAAATAAATTCTCTTTTATAATTTTAATTGTACTTTTACTAATATTAATTAAATTAACTATATTTACTAAATTATCATTCATAAGTATTACGTCAGATGAATCATTAGCAATATCAGTTCCACTTCCAATAGAAACACCAATAGATGCAGTTGCAAGACTAGGAGCATCATTTATTCCATCTCCTATCATCATAACTGTTTTTTCTTTCATTAAATTCTTAATTTCTTTTACCTTTTCACTTGGAAGTACATTAGAAATAACTTTATTTATATTTAATTCTTTAGCAATAACATTAGCAGTAACTTCATTATCACCTGTTAACATTATAACCTCTTTATTAGCATTTAATTCACTAATTATTTTTTTAGCATCATCTCTAATAATATCTTTTACACCAACTAAAGCAATTACTTTCTTATTTTCAATAACATATAAAATACTATTACCATCCTTAGTTAACTCTTTTTCATCATCAAAGTAATTATTTTCTATTTTTAATTTTTCAAATAATCTAGCATTACCAACATAATATTTATTATCTTCTATCTTACCTTCTAAACCTATACCATCTATATTTTTATAGTTAGTTACTTCTTTTAACTTTAATTTTTCATTCTTAAATGCACTCGCTATTGGATGACTAGATTTACTTTCAAGAGATGATATTATTATATTAAGTTCATTATCTTTATAATCACTATAATTATTTACTTTATTTACCTTTAAATTGCCATACGTCAGTGTACCAGTTTTATCAAACACTATAGTATCAACTTTATACGAATTTTCAAGTGTTTCACTATTCTTAACAAGAATACCATTTTTAGCACATACTCCTTCACTCACGACTATCGCAAGTGGTGTTGCAAGTCCTAAAGCACATGGACATGAAACAACTAACACATTAACAAAATGAACTAAACTATCATTAATACCTTTACCAAGTAATAAATAACTAATAAATGTAATAACAGCTATTAAAATTATACTTGGCACAAAGTAACCACTAACCCTATCAGCAAACCTTGCAATTGGAGCCTTCGTATTACTAGCATCAACAACTAATCTTACAATTTCTGATATTGTTGAATTCTTTCCTATAGCTTTAGCTTCATATAAAACTGAACCATCTATATTTAAACTACCGGCAACTACTTTATCATTAACACTCTTTTTATTTGGTTTACTCTCTCCTGTAATAAAAGTTTCATCCGCATGAGTACTACCATCAACAATAATACCATCAACTGCAAACTTCATACCAGGTTTACAAATTAAAATGTCTCCCACTTTAACTTCATCAATAGTTACTTCTTTTTCTCCTTCTTTAGTTTTAACTAAAGCCTTCATCGGAGTTATTTGTACTAAAGACTTTATTGCTTCTTTAGTCTTTTCTTTACTTTTAGAATCTATATATCTTCCTAATTTTATAAAATATATAACTACTCCAGCACTTTCATAATATAAATTATGAACAAACATATCTTTACCAAGAATAATCATAATACTACTAAATAAGCTATAAATAAAGCTTGATAAGACTCCAATAGACACAAGAGTATCCATATTAGGTGTTTTATGTATTAAGTTCTTATAACCACTCTTAAATATGTCTAAACCGTAAATCATAAAAGGAATAGTAAGAATTAATAAACATGTAGAATAATTATTAGCATGTTTTTCCATATTAAGAAAATCAATAGTTGGAAGTCCTACCATATGAGACATAGACACATATAATAAAATCAAAACCAATACACTATATATAATTAAATTTCTTTTAATATTTTTATTTTTCTTTTCTTTAAATAAATCATAAGGACCTAAACTCTCAAAACCTGCTTCTTTGATATATCTTTCAATATCTTGAATATCAATCCCTTCATATTTTATAGTAGCCATCGCAAGAACTAAATTAACAGAAGCATCTACTATACCATTTTGTTTATTTAAATATTTTTCAAGTCCAGAAGAACAAGCACTACAACTCATTCCGCCAATACTAAGATCAATCTTATTCATTTTTATCACCTTCAAAATAATCTATATCATCTATTACTTTAATATTATTTTTAATCATATTCATCCAACAAGTATAACTAATAGTTTTAGTATCTTTAGGAGTAAACTCTATTATATTTTCACCAACTTCTAATTTCTTTTTAATACCATACTCATTTATTATTATTTCATTATTACATCCTGTTAATTTATCTTCAGACGCATTTATTATTATCCTAACTGGTATACCTTTTTGAACAATTATATCTTTGTAATTATCATATTCTAAATCAAATTCTAATTCTTGATAATCACCTTTAATAGTAGTTTTAACATAATTACCATAATTATTATTCTTAAATATATCTATATTAAGAGATAAAAGACCTCTGTTAAACATAACAATTGAAAGCATTAATATTAAAACACTTGCTATTTTATTAATTAATATTTTAGTTTTACCCTTCATAGATGAAAATATAACACCTGTAAGTAACATAAGTGGAACTGTACCAAGTCCAAATAATAACATTGATAAAGCACCTTTTAAAATACTACCTGTAGATAAAGCATAAATTTGCATTGCTTGTAACGGACCACAAGGCATTAAACCATTTAATAAACCTATTACAAATGGATTTCTATTAGACACTTTATATTTAATAAATTTAAATCTAACTTTTATAATATTTAACATTGTAAGAGCCATTAATAACATAACTATAGATGCTAAAATTATAATAATTCCATTAATAATATTATTAAAACTTATAATCTTTCCAACTAACCCAACTAAACCACCAATAATTGTATAAGATATTATTCTACCAGTATTATAAAGTAATGGTCTTTTAATACTTCTTTTATTATCATTATTAACAGTCGCAACTAAATTAACCGAACCACACATACTTATGCAATGTATACTAGTTAAAAGTCCAGTTACAAATAACATACCATAAGTAATACTACTATCTATTGTAGGAATCATATTAAAAATATTATATCCAAATACTTTATATAATATAAAGCAAATAGATAGTATACTCACTAAAATAATAATGAATTCTTTAAGCTTAATATTATTTTTTAAATTATTAATATCATCGCTAACATTATCTTTATTAGTATAATATCCTAAATCATTAATAATTTTTATCAATTCATTTTCTTTAGTATTGTCTTCGCAAGTTACGATAGCGATAAAGCCATCAAAACTAACTCTTTTAATTTTCTCATCAGAAAGTAATGCATATTTAATAGTGTTTTCACAATTAACACAATGAATTCCATCTATTTTAATGTATATTCTTTTCACTTTAATTTACCCATCAATCCAATTATATCTTCAACTACTTCATCATTTCCTTTATTTATTTCATCAATCATACATGTTTTCATATGATTTTTTAATATTTCAGTACCTAAACTCTTTAATGCATTAGTAGCAGAAGCAATTTGTAATAAAACATCATCACAATATCTATCATCATCTATCATTTGTTCAATACCATTTATTTGACCTGATAGTATTTTCAATCTTCTCTTTAAATCTTTTTTCTCATCTTCAGTTCTATGTTTAGTTCTAACACAATTCACACATTTATTCACTTATATCACCATACATATTATAGGGTATGGGGGGTATCCCTGTCAATATTAAAAAAATAAAAAGTACTAATTAAAGTACTAATTAATTTTTTTGTATAAGAATAAAGTTGAAACTAGCAATATTACAATTACTACACCACCTGCAATATACCAACCATTGAACCCACTTCCAACCTTATCTTTACTAATTGCAAAATAAATATTATTATCTTCTTGATTAATAGTCCAAGTAGCAGTATCTCCATCAACATTTTTTGAATTAGAATTTAATAGCTTATCTTTAGCCTCAATTTTAAACTGCATTCCATTAACATATCTACAAGTATAATAACCAGATAAACTATAATAATATGCTTTATCATCTTCTCTTATAAACTTTATACTAAAGCAATTATTAAATATATTATTATTTTTAAATTCATCATATTTATATTTATAAGTATATTCATATATAAAATCATTATTATTTTGTGTTAATTTTCCACTATACTTGTAATTATCCATATTAGCAAAACTATTTATTTTATTTTCATTAAATAATTTTTCTGATCCAGTTTTTACTTGATAATTAGTATAAGTTCTATCAATTAACAAACCTTCATCTGTATCATTTACATACTTTGTATATTCATTTGCATTATATTTAATTGTTATTTTTGAATCTATACCATCTTCTCCAAAGTTATAATATATTTCACTAGTACAACCTGTACATAAAACAACAATAAATAATAGTAAAAACAATTCTTTAAATTTAAGAAATCTTGTAACTTGCATATCCATCAACTCCAGAATAATCAAATAAATTTGTTATATTTGCACCAGGATCTATAATGTAAACATTACTTCCTTCTACTCTATCAACAAAAACCCAGTGACCTCCGCCTTTTACATAAGCAATAACGTATTCTCCTCTATTTAATGCTTGTCTTAATTGTTCAGCCTTATGAGAGTTTGAACCAGTTAAACTAGTTTGTCCTTGATATTTAAAATTTGGCGCTAAATTTGTTACAGCTCCCCAAACTAATAAATTACCTGAATATCCACCATTATTATTCATCCAATTAACAAAAGTAGCAGGATTTAGTGTAGGAATATTTACTCTTACACCACTTTTAGCTAATGCAATAGCTACAGAAGTAGAAGTACATCCAGCACCACAAATAGTTTGAGAACTACCCATTCTATTACTTCCCCAATTACTTGCACATTGTTTCCAAGTTCTATAGTCCCCAGTAGATTCATAATTTGAACTTCCGCCATATGTAGCACCCTGGGAATTTTTAGCAATTCTTTCAGCTTCAGCTCTAGCTGCTTCTTCAGCAACCTTTTTATTATATTCGGCAAGTCTTTCATCATTTATTTTTTGTAATGCTTCTTCTTCACTTTTTCTTTGCGCAATATATTCAGGTGTTGCACTTGAAAAACAAGTTCTATATTCACTATTACCAGGAGAAAGTCTAGTTAAAACATTTACTAGAGTTGGAATCATAAATATTATAATTGCAGTTAACATTTTTTTAGTAGCGCTAGTTTTTATTTTATTTAATAATTCAGGATCTCCATTCATTAATTCTTTAACAATATTAATCATTAAAGATAACATTAAAATAATAGGAACAACCACACTAATAATCATAATTAAAGTCTTAATAATAAGCATAACATTAAGCACTGACGAATTATCACATATAGCTAAAAAATACATATACATCACCCTAAATATTTCCATGCTCATTTTCCATACTTAATAGTTTACTTTTAAGTAAAACTAATCTAAATATTTTATATATATCGTATGAAATAATAACTAAAGCAGGAATCATAATAGCAATAATCCATCCACCTTTAGATGCTAAGAAAAATTGTACTCTACCTAATTGTGGTATTTTAAACATTACTTTACCAACTACATTACTAGGAATAACTTTTTCTTCATCAGCTTTTGGATTAGCATCCCCTTTTACTCTAAACATTTTACCTGAATCAGGCACATCAACAATTTCTATAATTCTATGTGTTATAGGAGTTCCACCAAAGAAAGAGTTAGTGGAATAAAAAGTAATTATATCCCCTTCTTTTAATTTATCTGTATCAACTCTCATAGTAAACGCAACATCATATACATTTAAAGTTCCAGTCATACTAGGACTTATTATTGTATATAAACCAAACAATGGCTTTTTACCTTGCTTCTGAGCAATCTTACCACTAACTACATAAAATATCAAAAATGCAGCTATTGCCATAAGAATGCAAATAATAGTGTAACTTATAACTTTATAAATCATCTTAAATATTTTTTTTCTTTTAATTTTTTTATCCTCTTCCATAAACAAACTCCACTATTCATAAACATAAAGAACTGTTATCTTAGCAATAAACATTTTTCCCTTTAAATAATTTTGATCTTTACCATTATCTTTTAATTTAAGTGTTAATTCATAATCATGTAATGAATCAACACTTATATCTCCCACCCCTAATTCAGTAGAAGTTAAAGGAACAGCCTGTTCATTTTTTATTACTAAATTATCATTATTGTTTTTAGAAGATTTACCTTTTAATTCAAATACAAAACTATCTTCTATAGAATCAGTAAGTGATTTTTCAACATCAAAAATAATTTTATATTTACCAGCAGTATCAGGACTATAATTTTCTATTGAAAAATCATATGTAGATTCCCAATTAGGTTCAATATTATATGCATTTATTTGATTTCCATCATAAAATCTAAGTAACATATTCGAACTCTTAATTACTACTTTAGTTTCATCACCATTTTTAATTGTTTTAATATAGTAAGCATAAGAAGTACCAATTAACATAGTAAACAAAGCAACTAAAACTAGCAAATAAATAATTATATTAAATTTTCTTGCTTTTTCATTTTCATTCTTCATAATCTCGCCACCATACTATATATATAATAACAAAAAACACATTGGTTTACAAGAAATAATACCAATATAAACTTTTATTTACAAATAAAAAAAAGTAGTAATTAAACTACTTATTTTTATATTAAATCAAATTATTGTGCGTTTTCAACAACAAGCTTACCAGCAAATGTTTTGCCTTGAGCAGCATTTTGATCAGAACCTGATTCCTTAAATTGAATTGAATATGTATATGTATGAGTTTCAGTACCATTTAAAGTACCATTTCCTAATACATTTTTTCCAACTCCAGGAACAACTTGTTCAGTGATAGCAGTAGCAACAGTACCGTCGTTGTTAGCTTCTCCACTTAATGAATGAACAAAATAACCATTTGCAGCATCACTTAATGTGTTGGCAGTTACATCTAAATAAATAACATAATTGATTTTTTCTGTTGCACCAGATGTTGTATTTACAATAGTAAATGTTTTAGTAGTTTGTGGACTTTGTTCTGGTCTGATATTAGTCATATTAATTTCATCACCATCAGTAAATACTACACTACCTAATGTTGCAGTAGTTACGATAATACTAGAAGCTTTATCATTTCCTTGGATAGTAATACTAAACCATGCAAATGTTGCTCCAATAATTGCTACTAATAATGTTGCAATACCAATAACAGATAAAAATATTGTTTGTCCTTTATTGTTATCCATGATTCATCCTCCCTTAGCTATAATAATATTAGCATTTTTAAAAAAAACATGCAATAGATTTTTTAAAAGTTTTCCCATTGTGATATAATTTTTTTACGAGGTGATAATATGAAAGAAAAAATAAAAAAGTATATTTCTGAAATTATTTCAATGATTATACCAATAATTATTATATGTATAGCATGTCTACTTACTAACACAAAACCATTAGGAGATTATTTACTTGCCAAATACGATGGACTTTCTCAATATGCAAGCTTTACAATAAATTTCAAAAATGTTTTACTCGGAAAAAATAGTTTATTCTACTCTTTTGGTGGAGCACTTGGTTATAATTTTTATGCAACAAGCATTTATTATTTATTTAACCCAACAAATATACTCTGTTTATTTGCAACAAAAAATACAATAACTGAATATTATACATTTTTAATATTTTTAAGAATAAGTCTTTCAGCATTCACAATGTGTAAATATTTAAAATTTAAGTTTAAAAATCAAAGCAATATATTTTATATTTCATTAAGTGTGTGTTATGCATTAATGGGATATAATGTATGCTACTTCTTTAACTATATGTATTTTGACAATGTAATGTTTTTCCCTATTCTAATGATTGGATTAGAAAAACTTATAAACGAAAGAAAAAATGTCTTATATATAATAATGTTAACAATTTCAATACTATCAAATTTCTATATAGGATATATGGAATGTATATTCTGCTTAATTTATTTTGTTTATAATTACATAAATCTAAAGAAGAAAGATACAAAAATTATTAAAGATTTTATAATTTCAAGTTTATTATCAGGTTTCATGTGTATGATAACATTAATACCAGAAATATTAGAACTAATGCAAGGTAAATTAGAACATTTCGGTAATGAGTTTCAAACGAATTACTTTGCATTCAATTATAACTTTTTAAATTTCTTTTACAAACTCACACCAGGAAGTACAATAGAATATGATATAAAATATGGCTCAGTCAATATATATGTTTCATTTCTAGTAGCCATTTTAGTAATAAAATATTTCTTTTTAAAAAACATATCAAAGAAAGAAAAAATAACAACATTAATATTTATATTATTCTTTTTATTAAGTATAAGTTTTAATT
>CAVDFY010000074.1:0-2636 GCA_963607925.1 bacterium | reverse complement strand
TTTTTATTTAAATCATCATCACTATCATATTCATAATTATTATCTTTATATTTTACAAAGGGATAATCTATATTTGTATTATTTACTTTTAACCATCCTACGATGTCCTCATTTATATTTTCTTCTATTGGATGTTCTTCTTTTATAATTTCTGGTGTTATTGTTTCTATAATATTTTTTGTTTCTTTACTATCTTTTTTCCATTCTATAATTTTTTGTGCATTAAAAGAAAGTAATAGTATTATTGCTATTACTCCAAAGTATTTTATTATTCTTTTAATTTTATATTTCATTTCATATTTATATGTTATTTGATATATCTATAAATTCTTCTATAGATAATTGTTCTGCTCTAGCAGTTAAGTCTTTATTGTGTTTTTGTAATATTGTTTCTATTTTATTTAGGTCGTATCCTTTAAGATTGTTTCTTAAATTCTTTCTTTTTTGAGTAAATGAATCTTTTATTAGCTTATAAAATTTTTCTTCGTTGTTTGCTTTTATTTTTTTATTTCTTTTGAATTTAATGACTGAACTATCTACTTTTGGTACTGGTTCAAAACATGTTTTGCTTACATTACATACTCTTTCTATGTCAAAGTTGTATTGTAAAAAGACACTTATAGAACCATAGTCTTTAGTTCCGGGTTTTGCACTGAATCTATCAGCAACTTCTTTTTGAACCATTATTGTTATTTCATATGGATTTGATTCTTTTACTATTTTATTTATAATCGCAGTTGTTATATAATAAGGCAAATTACCTACAAAGTAAAGATTTTTATATTTACTTTGATCAATATAATCATTTATATTAATAGATAAAAAATCTTTGAATACTACTGTTAGCTTATTTTTATCTATTTGTTCTAATATCTCTTTTAATCTTGTATCTATTTCAAAACATATAATATCTGATTCTTTTTTTACTAGTTCTTTAGTAAGAGCTCCTGCACCTGGGCCTATTTCTATTATTAAATCTTCTTTTGTAGGATTTATAGAGTCTGCTATTTTATTGATGATATTTTTATCTTTTAAGAAGTTTTGCCCTAATGATTTTTTATAATCAAATTTCATATTATTTCCATCCTTCTCTTAGTACTTCGAATTCTAAGTTTCTTACTCTACCTACTTTTTTAACTGCATAGTCTTTGCTATCAGTAAGTAAATCTATTACATTGCCACTTACACCTCTATCAAGTACTATTGCTATCATTGGTTCATCTGATAACTTTCCTACATTAAACTTTAATATTGTTCCGCATTGATAGTTTTTACTACTAGCAACAATTCTTACTTTGCCATATTTTTTATCATTATAATATATTCCTTCTTTTATAACATTTGTTCTAGGTGGACAAGCTAAATAACCTGTGCAAAGTGGACAATCTCCAGTATATCCAGTTAATTCTCCTATAAATGTATATAGTGGATTTTGTATTCCTTCTTGATAAAGTGTATTTTGTGTTTTTTGAATTACATCTTTATCTACTGATTTATCTATGGTATCATTTAAAGCAATAGAAAGAGAACTCTTTTCATAAGAGCCCTTATTTAATAATAGTATTAGAGAACATATTATTATTGCTTCAAAACTCATTAATATTCTACTTTTAATATACTCCTTCATTAATTACCTCTTCGTAATTAAATTATATAATATGTATATTTAAATGTCAAAAACCTCTTTAGCATTATTAGTAGTAATATTCATTACATCTTTTAGTGGAATATTTTTTATTTCAGCTATTTTTTTTGCTACGTAATACACATTAGAAGGTACATTTTTTCTACCTCTATATGGCTCTGGAGATAGGAATGGGCTGTCTGTCTCAAGTAATATATCTTTCATATCTATTTGTTCAACTACTTGATATAATTTTGCATTTTTAAATGTTAAAACTCCGCCTATTCCAAGTTTATATCCAAGTTTAATAAATTCTCTTGCCATTTCAATACTTCCACTATAGCAGTGAATTACACCTTTTAGTTTTCTTTTCTTTAATATATCATAGCAATCTTGTATTGAGTCTCTTGTGTGAACTATTATTGGTAAGTTATATTTTTCTGCTAAATCTAATTGACTATTAAAGAATTCTTTTTGTTCTTCTTTATTTTCATCATTAAAATTATAGTCCAGACCTATTTCACCTATTGCTACTACCTTATTTTCTTTTAATAGTTCTTCTAAAGATTCAATAGTATTTTCTTTTAAATCTACATTCTCCGGATGTATTCCTATAGCTGGCATTAAATATCCATCATATTTTCTATATAAATCTAATACTTCTTTAGATGTAGATATTGAATCTGCACAATTTATTACTTTTAATATATCTTTATCTTTAAGTTTTTCTACAAATGATCCTATGTCATCATAATATTCACCCAATATATGAGCATGTGAATCTATCATTTTTATCACCAAACATTCTATATTTTTTTGAAAATACATAATTATATTATCACTTTTATTTTTATGTTTTCAACTAGACAGACATATTTATAGAATATTTGACATATTATTCAAATTTAGATTTTATTAAATTAAGAAGTAGTTTTGATGTTTTTTCCATATTTATGATATCATCTTTACTTACAATAATTAATGATCCTAACAAGTCACTATTGACTACGAT
>CAVDFY010000073.1:0-4389 GCA_963607925.1 bacterium | reverse complement strand
TGATTGATTTAATCATTAACATCGCTTTGGTGCGACGATTTTTGCTTCTGGAGCAGGTGATGGGAATCGAACCCACGTTAGCAGCTTGGAAGGCTGAAGTTCTACCATTAAACTACACCTGCATATTTTAGAAAGTATTCGCTTTCTTGAATTGCATTATTCATTATACTAGAAGAACTTCTGCCTGTCAACTATAAAATTAAATTTTATTAAAAAAATAAAGGTTTTAATCCTCTATTTTAAATATTCTATTGTCTTTATCTACGATTCCACTATATACTTCTAGTTTCAAATCGTCTTTTAAGTATTTAATTAATTCATCTTGTAGTTCAACAATTTTATCTTTATTAGATGTAAAGCCATCAATTGGAATAAAGAAATCTTTTGACTCTTCAGTTACTTTACTTCTTTCTCCTTGTCTCCATGTCCATCTTCTTGTTTTAACTTCATTTCCTGATGCGTAGATTATTTCCCCTACTTCTGGATGTTCAACTTCTGTGCTTCCGAAAGGCATAAAATTATCATTACCATCACTTTCTCTTATTTGAATATCTTCATCTATAAAATTGTCAATGTCATGAACACCAATTGGTAACTCATACTTTAAAGATAAAGCATTTCCTAAATCAACCATTGGGTTAATATGTGGAATATCATTACCTTTAGATATTCTTGTCATTAATGCTTCTATAGAACACATATATTTATTTGGATTTATGTTTATGCTTCTAAATGCCTCTCTATATGGTAAAATCCATGCTTCTTCCTTGATCTTAACGTTTAAGAATTTTTCTTTTGAGGATTTTAAACTTTCATCAAACATTTTGTTGATGTAGTCATATGAAACCTTGTTATCAAAGTTTTTAACTACAACAACTCCAAAAACTGCATCCTCTACCTTATCAAAAAAATCTTTTGATACTTCAAATTTCATATCATCACTCCTTTATTTCACTAAATTATAACACATTTCAATTTACTTTTAAATGATAAAATGCTATCATACAACAAATGAGGTGAATTATGAAATACTATTTAATACCAGTTGTAGAAGATTCTATACTTTATGATGGTAAATCATTAAAAGAAGTATTTGATAAAGCTTTTCCAGTACTTTCAAAAAGAGAAGATGAAAGAATTGATATTTTATATTCAACAAGATTCTTTGAACCAATTCCTGAAAGAGAACTTAAAGCACATAATTTAGAAACTAGAAGAATGTATTCTATTGAAAATATACCAACGTATTTAATTGCCACTGGAACAAATGATTCTGTTGCTTGTGAAGTGGTTACTGGTAAAAAACTATATGGCAAATACCCTTCAGCATTAGGCGTAAGAAAAGTAAGTAAAGAAAATGCTGAAAGTTATTTTAATAATAATGATTATTTTAATAAAGTATCAAACTATTTTGCTCATGTGTGTGAAGAAGAATTGTCAGTTTCTAAATTAGATAGCAATCCTTTTACTGAAACATATGAAGGAACTTTCTATTTAAATGGTGAACTTGATGGTAAACCTTTTAAAGGAACTTTTAGTGGATCACTTAAACTTAAAAAAAATCACATTTAATTATGTGATTTTAATTTTGAAATAAATTCTTTATATTCATTAAACTCATTTGTATTGTTTATTTGTAAAACGAATAATATCTTTCCGTAAAGTTCATTTAAATACTTATTTCTATCTTTTATATTATTATGTTCTAGGTGTGAATCTAGTCTATATTTTTTTATATAGAATATTTCTTTTCTAATATTTTTTCTATAACTTATTGATGTTTGTACTTTGTTGTTCACAACTAGTCCAGTCACCTTTTGACATTTATGATTTCTAATTACATGTATCTTTTCGTTGTTAAGTTCTAAATTATATTTTCTTAACTCTTTCTTAACAATAGTTATAATCTTTGATGAATTAAAGTCTCCACTAAATGTCATATCATCAGAATATCTAGTGTACGATATATTTTCTTCTTTACAAATTTCTCCGATATATTCATCAAATTCTTTTAGTACAAGATTTGAAATATATGATGAAGTTGGAGCTCCCTGTGGAAGATGCTCTTTATAAGTACATAAATGAGTTAGAAGTATACCTATTTCTTTAGGAAAGTATTCTATTTCAAAACAACTATTGTATACATCAATAAAACTAATATTTTCAAAGAAGTCTTTTATATCTAATTTAAGAATTAACTTTTTATTAACATGTTCTTTTGCATTATCAATTAAACCTATACCTTTATGATATGCTTTAGCATAAATAGATATTTTTTTATTATTTAATATATTATTCAGAATATTTTTTTGTATTTTTTTTAAAGTATAATTAGGTTTATATATAGTTCTATATTTACCATTTCTTTTCTTTATTTTGAATATTTTATAGTTCTTTTCTACATTGTTACTTATAGAATATAATTTAATTATTTTGTCTTTATCACTTATATTATCATTTAATAATCCAAGAGATAATAAAAATTCTTTGGATTTTTCTTTATCAATATATTTCCACATATTTATTACCTCCTGGAAGAGCAATACTTAATGATATTGTAATATGAAGATGGACTTAAAGCGGAATGCAATGAAGCGGCTACACCTCGTGTAGGAAAGTCCCTCGTAATATTACCATTTAATATTTCATGTAATTTTGATTCTTTAACGACTCGCTAAAGTAGGATTAACTCCAAACACTATTGCTCGAAGTTATTATACCACACTTTAATAATTTAAATACTATAATAAAAAAAGAAAGTATTTCTACTTTCTATAAGATATTAACAATTATATTTAATATTTCTTTTTTCATAACATCATAATTTAAATCTTTATGTTTATGATAAACTACTTCATGACAATAATTATCTATCATGTTGATAGCTATATGAACTTTTTCTTCAATATTAGTTTCATCAAATCCACTTTTTATTAACACTTCTGATATTTGTTTAGTCATTTTTAATTCACTTTCTGTGAATATTTTAGCAATTTCATCATCTAGATTAGTCATTGCCATTAATTCTTCATGTGCTTCTTTTTTTATTGTGTGTGTTTTAATAAAACTATCTATCATTTTACTTAATATTTCTTTTAAGTTATTTTTATCTATCTTTTTATTAACAATTATATCCAACATTGGAAACATTATTTTATTTGCATAATCTTTTGTTCCGCTTATAAATATATCTCTTTTATCTTTAAAGTATTGATAAATTATTCCGGTTGATACTTCTGCATAATGTGCAATATCTACACAAGTTACATTATGGTAACCTTTGTTACACATTAATTCAAAACCTTTTTCAATGATTTTTTCTTTTTTAGCAATTGATGTCTTTTTGATAGGTTCTCTAATTTCGCTCATAATATCACATCCTTAGAAATATTATAACACTATTCGTTACCTTTTAAACTACTTACCATATCTATATTATTTACTTTTCTTGCTAGAAATTTAGAAACTAAGTATGAAACAATAAATGTTCCTATTGCAGCAATTAAATATGTTAATGGTTCAATATGTGCTTGAAAATCATAATGTTCTTCGATAGCTTCTTTGAATAACCAATCAACTAAAGCATACCCAAATGGAAGACCTAATATAATAGACATAATAGCTATCCAGTTATTTTGCATTACAAATATTTTCTTAATCTTTTTATCACTAAATCCAAGTACTTTTAATGTTGAGAATTGATATTGCTTTTCTGTATAAGATAAGATACCTAAGTTGTAAATTATAACTGAACCTAATACTACTGCGATTCCGATTATCAATACAATCATTGTTTTCATAGTATTAAGCATATTACTCATACCTTTTTCAAGAGCAACTTTATCTTGTATTAATTCTACATTTTTAATATTTTTAGTATTACTTAAATCTTCATTTGTATATATTGTATCTGGTTCATATTTAATATTTAACTTTTCTAAATATTCTTTATTCATTGTAATTATTTGGTTTTGAGGATCTTTGTTGAATCCAACTATTTTAGATTCATAATATTTGTCACTTCCATATACATGCCATTTAATAGTGTCACCTTTTTCAAGATTATATTTTTCAGCTAACTTATATGTTACGTATATTCCGTCAGTGTTATTTAACTTTATAAACTTATTTTTATTATCAACAAATCTTACATAATCATTTGAGTTATCAACAAATATTGTACTTGCGATTTTGTCATCATTATATATAAATTCTATTCCTAAACTTTCTGAAGTATTATTTCCATACTTATTAGTTAGTTCTTTTAATTCTTTATTGTTTACGTTATTAAGAGATAATTTATAATTAAAATTGTAAAGATCTGTAAATTGAAGTTTTACAAAATAATTTAAACTATCTAGCATACCAAATGCTGTTACGATAAGCATA
>CAVDFY010000072.1:0-8480 GCA_963607925.1 bacterium | reverse complement strand
TTAGCGCTTCTATTGGAGGAATGTCTTTAATTGTTTTATATCAAAAAATGGAAAAAAATATGAGTACATCGAGGAAATTGAAAAAACCGAAAAATCAAAAAAAACAACAATTTTAGAGAATACTGTTGAAAATTTATTCGGCGATAGTATTATAAATAATGAGGATTAGAAAGGAAAAATAAATATGAATATGCAAAGTATAATGGCACAAGCCAGAAAATTACAAGGAGATATAGAAAGAACTTCAAAGGAAATAGAAAAGACAGTTTTCATATACGAAAACGAAAATATTTTATTAGAAGCACTAGGAACATATGCAATTACTAAGATTCAAATAAAAAACGAAAATATATTAGAAGACAAAGAAATGTTAGAAGATATTATTTATGTTGCTGTAAATGATGTTATAAATCAAGTAAAGAAAGAAAAAGAAAAAAAATTAGGAAAATACACTAATGGTCTTGGAGGAATACTTTAATAATGGCACTTCCAAGAATTTTCACTGATTTAGTTAATAATTTAACATTATTTCCAGGCGTTGGTGAAAAAACTGCTGAAAGGTATGTTTATTCATTGTGTGATAAAGAGCCAGAAGAAGTTGAAAACTTAGCTAATGCACTTATTGATTTTAAGAAAAATATAAGATATTGTGAAGTTTGTGGATGCCTAACTGATACTGATGAATGTGATATATGTTCTGATAAAAATCGTGATAGAAGTACAATTTGTATTGTAGAAGATTCTAAAAATGTATTTTTTATAGAAAAAACAAAAAAATATAATGGCTTATATCATGTACTAAATGGAGTGATATCACCAATTGAAGGCAAAAATACTGAAGATTTAAATCTTTATAGTTTACTAAACAACAGGATAACAAAAGATATTAAAGAAGTAATAATTGCTTTAAATCCATCAATAGAAGGAGAAGTAACCTCTTTATATATTCAAAAAGTATTGGAAAAATATAATGTTAAGGTTTCAAGACTTTCTTATGGTATACCAATGGGATCTGATATAGAATATTTAGATCCAATAATGATATCTAAAGCGTGGGACGATAGAAAAGTAATATCAAACGAAAAATAATCATAAAATGTATGGATGACATGATTATATTTGTAATTAAAAAAATTGTTTATGCATTGTGTCTTTTATACACAGTAAATATTTTTATAAGCAAAGTAGGAAAAATAATACCAATAAATATATATACAATAATACTAGTAATGATTTTTGATTTTTTCGCGGTGTTATCACTAATATATTTAAAATATTATTGTTGAGGAGTAATAATTGAACATAGTAGAGTATTTTAAAAAACTTAATGAAGAAGACAAACTAACTCAAGCATTTCTAATTGGAAATGTTCTTTTTGATGACATTCAAAACGAAATAAACGAAGTTTTAAAAAAATATATTTTTAATAATAGTATTGATAATTTAAAAGATAATCCTGACGTATATATTTTAAAGCAGGATGAAACGAATATAACTAAAGATGTAATAAAGGATTTACTAAACAAATTATCAACAACTTCTCAATTCAATAATAAAAAAGTTTATATAATAGATAAAACTGAATATTTATCAGATACAGTATTTAATGCAATATTAAAAACATTAGAAGAACCAAAAGAGGGAATTTATGCAATTTTAATATCAAATAATATAGACGCGGTTAAGCCTACAATTGTTAGTAGATGTCAAAAAATATTTTTAACATCATCTACTGATAAATTGGAATTAAATGAAGAAATCGAAGAAATTTCTAACGATTTAATAAATTCTATAGAAGAAAATGGTCCAAAAACTATTGCAAAAAATTACAAAATGTATAATATAATAAGCGATCGAGATAAATTCATTAAAGTTTTAAAATCAATGATGGAAGAGTACCATAAAGTTTTAAAATCGATAATAGAAGAAAAAAATGAAGATTATTTAAATAAAAAAATATTAGAAAACAACAATTTATCTAGTATTTTAAATAAGATGTTAATAATTGATAATACTATAAATTTAATGAAAAATTATTTAAATAAAAATCTTAGTATTGATAGATTTATTATAGAAATGTGGAGATGTAATATATGAAATGTGTAGGAGTAGAATTTAAATCAGGTGGAAAACAATATACTTTTTTTGATAATGATATAGAAGTAAATTGTGAAGATTATGTAATAGTAGAAACCGAAAGAGGACTTCAGTTCGGAAAAGTATGTGTACTTCTTGGAGAATTAAATGATGGAAAAGAACATGCAAAAGTTGTACAAATCGCTAAAAACAAAGAAATAAAGCAAAACGAAACAAATATAAAAGATGCAAAAAAAGCATTAGAAAAAGCACAAGAATTAGCTGAAAAATTAACACTTGAAATGAAATTTTTAGATGCATATTTCACATTTGATAGAAAACAATTAGTATTTCAATTTTTAGCAGACAATAGAGTAGATTTTAGGGAGCTTGCAAAATCATTGGCTGCAATATACAAAACTCGTATCGAACTAAGACAAGTTGGTGTAAGAGACAAAGCAAAAGAAATCTCAGGAATTGGACAATGCGGTAGAAAACTATGTTGTTCTAGTTTCTTAAATGATCTTGATTCAGTTGGAATAGCACAAGTTAAAAATCAAAATCTATCTTTAAATCCAAACAAAATTAACGGATTATGTGGAAGACTTTTATGTTGCTTGAAATACGAAGACGATTTATATACAGAATTTAGAAAAGATTTACCAGAAGTTGGCGATAAAATCAAACATGACAAGGAAGATGCAACAGTTATAAGTGTTGACATTCCAAATAGAAAGTATACAATATTAACCGAATCAGGAACAAAAGAAGATGTAATAGTTCCATTAAAGTGTAGTGGTAAATGTGGGAAAAATAGAAATTAATGATTTAGTATATTTTAAAGATATTAAAATAGTTCAAGATAAAGACTATTTTAATTTTAGTTTGGATTCAGTTTTGTTGCCAAATTTTATAGATATAACAAGAAAGACTAAAAGAATCTTAGATATGTGTACTGGAAATGCTCCAATACCATTAATACTATCAACAAAAACTAATGCAAAAATTTATGGAGTAGAACTTCAAAAAGAAGTATACAACCTAGCAAAAGAAACAATAAAAATAAATAATCTAAATAATCAAATAGAACTCATAAATGACAATATTAAGAATCTAAAGAAAATTTTCGATACAGAAACATTTGATATAATCACATGCAATCCACCATATTTTAAGAAAAAAGAAGACAGCATTATTAATGAAAATAAAGTTAAATCTATTGCAAGACATGAAATAGAAATGGAACTAGAAGATGTAATGATAATAAGTAAGGCATTATTAAAAAATGAAGGCTCATTAGTACTAGTTCATAGAACTGATAGACTAATTGAAATTATAGAGTTAATGAAAAAACACAACATAGAACCAAAAAGAATGAGACTTATATATCCTAAAATTAATACTGAATCTAATCTTGTGTTAATAGATGGAAGAAAAAATGGAAAAGAAGGATTAAAAATATTACCTCCACTATATGTTCACAACGAAGATAATAGCTATACTAGTGAGGTATTAGAAATGTTTGGGAAGTGATAAAATGATACAAAAAAGTTACGATAAAAGTCCATATGGAAAACTTTATTTAATACCAACACCAATTGGTAATTTAGAAGATATAACTTTAAGAGCAATTAATACTCTAAAAGAAGTAGATATTATTTATGCAGAAGATACAAGAGAAACTTTAAATTTATTAAAACATTTAAATATTCAAAAGAAGGTAGAATCTTGTCACAAATATACAGAAATGATGCATAAGGATAAAATTGTTAATATCTTAAAAGAAGGTAAGAATATTGGATATGTAACAGATAGAGGAACTCCTCTTATAAGTGATCCAGGAAATGTAATAGTAGATGAAGCAATAAAAGAAGGAATAACAGTAATAGCACTTCCAGGGCCAAATGCACTTTTACCTGCAATTAACATGTCAGGAATAAGTAATGAAAGATTTCTTTTCTATGGATTTTTAAATAGTAAACAAACACTTGCTAGAAAAGAACTTATAGATTTAAAAGAAATAAAACAAACTTTAATTTTTTATGAAGCACCACATAGAATAAAGAATACTTTAGAATTATTAAAGGATGTTTTAGGCGATAGAAAAATAGCAATCGTAAGAGAAATATCTAAAATGTATGAAGAAGTAATAAGAGATAATATTAGTAATATTATTAAAATTTGTGATAGAATAAAAGGTGAAATGGTAATCGTAGTTGAGGGGTACACTGAAGGAGAACAAGAGATAAACTATCAAGAAGTTATCAACAGTCTACTTAAAAAAGGTTATTCAAAAAGAGATGCCATTAAAGAAGTATCAGATAGATACAATGTTAGTAAAAATAAACTATATAATAAATATAAGGAGGACTAAATGAAATTAATCGTAGGACTCGGAAACCCAGAAAAAAAGTATGAAAAAACAAGACACAATTGTGGATTTAGAGCTATAGACTACTATGCTAAAGAAAATAATCTTACATTTAAATCTAAATTTAAAGGATTATATTGTGAACAAGTTGTTAACAATGAAAAAATGATTCTTTTAAAGCCACAAACATATATGAACCTATCAGGAGAATCAGTACGTGAAATAGTAAAGTTCTATAACATTGATATTAATAATATATTAGTTATTTATGATGATGTAGATTTTGAAGTCGGAACATTTAAAATAAGAAGAGGTGGAAGTGCTGGAGGACACAATGGTATTAGAAATATAATAGATAACCTAAAAACTGAAAATATTCAGAGAGTTAGAATCGGAATATCTAAAAATGAAATACCACTAATGGACTATGTTCTAGGTAAATTTACTCCAGAAGAAGATAAAAAGATAGAATCAATTCTTCCACAAGTTGCTAACATTATAAATGACTTTTCAAATCATAATATTGATGAATTAATGGAAAAATACAATAGGAATAAAAATGAGTAATAATTTATATAATGAATTATTTAATTTTAATATTGATACCACTAAAAAGATATCAGTTACTAAGAATGAAATATATAACCAATTATTGTTATATATCTTTTTAACGTCTAAAAAAAATTTACTTTTAGTTCTTCCAACTTTAAATGAAGCAACTGAAGTATATAATGAACTTAAAAACTATCTAGATGAAGTATATCTATTCCCTGAAGATGATATAATGACTAAAACAGCAATCGCAAGTTCACCAGAATTACTATTTATGAGAGCAAATATCTTAAATAAATTTAATGATAATAAGGCTAAAATAGTTATAGTTCACCTAAATAGTTTTATAAAAAAATTACCTAACAAAGATACGTTTATAAAAAATAAAATCAAATTGTCAAAAGGCACAAAAATAAACAGAGATGACCTTATAAAGAAGTTAACTGAAATAGGATATAAAAGAGAAAGTATGGTATATGATACATCTGACTTCTCAGTTAGAGGTTTTGTCGTAGATGTTTATCCGATTAATGAAGAAAATCCAATAAGAATAGAATTCTTTGATGATGAGATAGAAAAAATCAAACACTTTGAAGTAGTAACTCAAAAATCAGTAGATGAACTAGACAATATAGAAATTCAATCAATAAAAGATGACTTTGGAGGCAATACTTCATCAATAAGAGATTACATCGAAGATGGAAAAGTAATTATCAGTAATTATAATCAACTCCTAAATCAAGAGAAAATGATTCAGCCACAACTTAAATATTTAGAAATAGAAAACTCAGTTTATAAAGTAAAAGATTTAATAAAGAGAGAAGATATTTTCTTAGACACAATAAATAACAAGAATACTGACTTAGATATAGAAGCAAAATCTATCGCAAACTATGAAAATAATAAAGAAGCATTTACCGAAGCAATAGAAAAATACAATGGAATACTATATACAACAAACAAATTATTAACAAAAGAAATAAAAAAATTAGACAAAAACATAAAAATAGTGAATAACACATTAAATCATGGATTTGTGTATAAAAATAATTATTATTTTTCAGAATTTGATTTATATGGACGTAAAAATAAACAAGAATTGACACGTGATAAGTCACTTGGAACAAAAATAATGTCAATTGACGCTATCAAACCAGGAGATTATGTAGTACATAGAAAATCAGGTATTGGTATTTATATGGGTATCACAACTATAGAAAAGAAAGGCTTAAAGAAAGATTATCTTCTTATCCAATACAAAGGAAATGATAAACTTTATATGCCAGTAGAAGACATATCAAAACTATATAAATATTCTGCTAAAGAAGGTGCTAAACCAACTATTAACAAGCTAAATAGTGTTGAATGGACAAAAACAAAACTTAGAATTAAAGAAAGAATCAAAAGTATCACTGGAGAACTTCTTAAAATATATCAAGAAAGAAATAAAGCAACAATTGAACCATTTAAAAAAGATGATGAAGAGCAAGAAATATTTGAGTCAGAATTTGAATATGAAGAGACAGTTGACCAACTAAAAGCAGCTAATGATATAAAAAGAGATTTAGAAAAACCACGTCCAATGGAAAGACTACTTTGTGGAGATGTTGGTTATGGTAAAACAGAAGTAATATTTAGAGCAATGTTTAAAACTGTTGAAAATGGTAAACAAGTAGCTTATCTATGCCCAACAACATTACTTTCTCATCAACAATATGATTCAGCTTTAGAAAGATTTAAAAACCATGGAATTAATATTGATTTAATAAATAGACATTTTACTAACAAACAAGTACAAGAAAAATTAAAAAGATTAAAAGAAGGTAAAACTGACATTATATTTGGTACTCATAGACTTCTTAGCTCAGATGTTGAATACAGGGATTTAGGTCTTCTAGTAATAGATGAAGAGCATAGATTTGGTGTAGAACAAAAAGAAAAAATTAAAAAATTAAAATCAAATGTACATGTACTTTCAGTATCAGCAACACCAATTCCAAGATCACTTCAAATGTCACTTGTAGGTATTAGAGACTTAAGTTTAATAGAAAGTGCACCTAAAAATAGATATCCAGTTCAAACATATGTAATTGAATATAATGAAATGCTTATAAGAGAAGCAATCCTAAAAGAAATGTCTAGAAAAGGACAAGCATTTATACTTTATAATAACATTACTAACATGGAAACTTTAGTTTCAAAATATAAAAGACTTATTCCAGAAGCTAGAATTTGCTATGCACATGGCAAAATGACAAAAAATGAAATGCAAGATATTATCTATGATTTTACTAATAAAGAGTATGATGTTTTAGTAAGCACGACTATTATAGAAAATGGAATTGATATACCAAATGCTAACACAATAATTGTTATTGATAGTGATAGATTTGGTCTTAGTCAACTATATCAAATAAGAGGAAGAGTTGGTAGAGGAGACAAAATCGCGTATGCTTATCTAATGTATAAAAAAGAGAAAGTATTAAATCCAACAGCACTAAAAAGATTAGAAACAATAAAAGAATTCACTGAACTTGGTAGTGGATACAAAATATCTATGAGAGACTTAGCTATAAGAGGTGCAGGTGACATACTAGGTAAAGAACAAGCAGGATTCATAGATTCAGTCGGAGTAAATATGTACTTAGATTTAATAAACGAAGAAGTTAATGGTATCAAAGTAGATGAAGACGAAGAAAAAGAACCTACCATGATAGATGTCGCAACTCACATTGGAACAGAATATACAGATGAAAGCGAAATAGTAATAGAACTACATAAAAAGATAAATGGTATAACAAATAAAAAAGAACTAAAAGAAGTTCTATCAGAAATAAGAGATAGATTTGGTATGACTAATCATGAACTAGAACTTTATGCTCATGAAAAATACTTAGAGAAACTTTTAATTATTACTGGTGTAAAAATACTAGAAAACGATAATTTAAAAGTAGTTTTAAAACTTAAAAAGGAAATTTATGAATCAATTAGTGTAGAAAAATTATTTATAGAAGCAACTAAAATAACTACAAAATTTAATTTCTCATACAAAGCAGGTTCAATACTAGTAACACTATTAAAAGCAACTTTAGAAAAAGATTATATCTATTATTTAGAAGAACTTTTAGAAGTAATATATGATTTAAAATTTAAAGTATAAAATGACTAAATGTAATCAAACTATTATTAGGGTGATTACATGAAACCAACTGGTATAGTAAGAAAAATAGATGAACTAGGAAGAATAGTACTTCCTAAAGAAATGAGAAAATGTTTAAATATAAATACTGGAGACGATTTTCAAATAAGACTTGAAGATGAAAAAATAATATTAGAAAAGTATTCATATTTAAAAAACTATGAACAGGAAATTTTAAATATAATAAATTGTTTTATATCAGAAACCACATATGATATAAGTTTAGTAGTTAATAGTAAAATAATAAATAAAAATAATGAAATAATTGATCAAAAACTAGAT
>CAVDFY010000071.1:0-2888 GCA_963607925.1 bacterium | reverse complement strand
GCTAGATATTGCCAAATAATTATAAAAAATATAAATATACTAAACTGTGTAATAGTTACTAATAACTTATTGAGCTTAATTCTTTTTAAATATTTTTTATGTTCATTACTCACTATTATCTATTTCCTTCCAGATAAGTTTGTAGTAATCTTTAAATTCTTTTGCTTCTCTATTATTTATTGGTGTACTTTTGTTAGATAAATTTATTTCATGTATATTTTTAATAGTTGCTGGTCTTTTAGAGAAAACTATTATTTTATTACACATAGAAATTGCTTCAGCAATATCATGAGTTACTATTACAACAGTTTTGTTTTCTTCTTTGATTATTTTAAATACATCATCTCCAACTTTTAATCTTGTTTGATAATCAAGAGCACTATAAGGTTCATCTAGAAGTAAAATATCAGGTTTCATTGCTAATGTTCTAATAAGTGCTAATCTTTGTTTCATACCACCTGATAGAGAACTTGGATATTTATTAATAAAATCATATAGATCATATTTTTTTAATAGAGATAAAACATACTCTTTGTTATCTTTAGTAAGTTTATGTTTAATTTTTAAACCAAGTAGGGCATTATCAAGAACAGTTAACCATGGAAATAATGCATCTTCTTGAAGCATATATGAAACTTTTATGCCATTTTTAATATTTATATTTCCTTTATAATTTTTATCAAGATTAGATATTATATTTAGTATAGAACTTTTTCCACAACCCGAAGGGCCTATAAGACCAATAAAGTCACCAGAATCAATATTAAAACTTATATTATTTAAAGCTTCTATTTCTCCTTCGGTTGTATGGTAAACTTTAGATATATTTTTAACTTCTAAAATGTTAGTTGTATTCATTAGTTATTAAATCATCTATATTAACTTTTTTATCTATTGTTTTACCATATATCATAATATCTAATAGTCTATTATAATCTTTTTTATTTATGTATGTTGTTTGATACCAAGAATCTGCTTCTTTATATCTATCAACAATAGTAGTTAAGTCGTCTATATTAGTGTCACTAAATTGATTTTTAATAGTGTTTGCTATAGTTTTAGAATCATTTTTATGAACAAATTCTAATCCTTTATTTAATGCTTTATTAAATTTTTTTATTATATCTTTATTCTTTTTGATATAACTTTCTTTAGCGTAGAAAGCAGTGTAGGGAACAGTACCAGATATATTACCAAGTGAAGATAATACGCATCCTTTTCCTTCTTTTTCTACTTTTAATGCATTTGGTTCGAAAAGATTAACAAAGTCACCTTGACCACTTATGTATGCTCCTGTTAGAGATGCAAAGTCTATAGATGTGTCTATGTTAACTTCATTTTCATCAATGTTTGATTCTTTTAAAGCATACTTAAACATAAGTAATGGCATACCACCTTTTCGGCATTAAAACTTATGATGCTAAAAATACCTATAAATAAAGGGAAAGGTAGGATACATTAACACAAGTTTTTGTAAAAATGGTGGAAAGATGGCAAAAAGTAAGTTAGGTATGTCTAGTTTTGATATAGACATTAAATTTAAAGATAAAGAAGAAGCAAGGAGATATGCTAAAAGGTTAATAGAAAAAGTAAGGTATATATGTAATAAGAAAGAATGGTCGGCAACAGCAATGGTATGTATTAGTAATACACAAGGTAATAGTACATATACACATTACGAACATAATAATAATGTTGGTCGTCCTAAGAAAGTAAAAGAAATACATCCACATAGAAGTAATATAGAAGTTGATTGGCATTTACATATATTATTAGTATCTAAACCATCTTATGCTTTTAGAGAAGAAATAAAAAAGTATATAGATAAATGTTGGTATGGCGGAAAGAAAAAGAATAACTTTGATATAAATAAGTTATATGATAAGAAAACATATAAGAAAAATACCAATATTAAGAAAGCAGAATATTTTATTAACCAAGCAGAAGAAATATTGTTTTGTACTTATAATAAAGGTAATGAAATAGTTATTCCAAAAGGTTATAGTTTAAAAGATTTAAATAATGCTTATATGAAAATGATGACTGCTAGAAGATATGCTAGAACTTATGGTAATGAAAAAAGATTAGCATTAGAAGATAAGTATTATAAAATTACAGAGTTTTATTGGAATATAACCAAGGAACAAGATAAGAAGTTAGTTGATAAATATATGAAAGAGGCACAATTAGTTAAGATAGCAGAAAATTATGAAAGAATAGAAAAAATGAATAAAGTACAGGAAAATTATAGTTTATGCCGAGAAAAAGAGGAAGAATATAGCATATTTTAAAAGGAATTATTAAAGTATAGATAGCAATAATGACTATCATATAATAAATATGTTAATAATATTATAATGATATTATGTTGATATAGTATAAAGTATTATTTATTAGATTAAAAGGAATAGATAAGAGGAATATAAGAGTATTATAAGTTAGGAGTATTATAGCATTGTTTAAATAGATAAAAGAGGTAGATAAAGGAAAAATAAAAATGCTATATGTATAAATGATATATAGCATTAAGTATTAGTTATCATTTAAGCCATCTATATATGCTTCAACTTTTGCTTTATTTATAGTAGATAGTTTATTGATTTTATTTAGTAGTATAAAATCAGTATCAGAAATATTATTAGGCTTAATATTATCGATTGGCATATCGTATTTAGTTCTACATAATAGATAGTCAATAGATGTATTGTAATAGTTTGCTAATTTAATAAGCATATCAGAACTTGGAAATACTCTACCAGTTTCGTAAGAAGATATAGTTTCTTGGGTAATATTTAAATCCATAGCAACTTTGGTTTGTAATAAGTTTTTACTATTACGAATTTGTTTTAAATTGTTCTCCATAATTTTTACCCTCCTCTATATATAAT
>CAVDFY010000070.1:0-5202 GCA_963607925.1 bacterium | reverse complement strand
TTATCGCCAAAATTCTAAAATTCACAAAAAAAGAAGCATATTCTATTTTGAATATACCTCTTTGTCAACAATCTGAACCATATTCATAAGAATATGGTTTTAATATGAAAATATGATATAATTTAGTAGGTGAAGAAAATGAATATATACGATTTTACTTTAGAAGAATTAGAAAACTTTTTAATAGAAAATGGATTTAAAAAATATAATGCTACTCAAATAATAGAATGGATGTATGAAAAGAAAGTTTATGACTTTAATAAGATGACAAATCTTAGTAAAAAGTTAATAGAATTTTGTAATGAAAAATTTCATTTTAATGATTTGAAAGTAGTTAAAGTAGAAAAAAGTCCTTTAGCAAACAAGTATCTTTTAGAATTATCTGATAATAATAAAATAGAATGTGTTCTTATGAACCATGATTATGGATACAGCCTATGTGTTTCAAGTCAAGTGGGATGTAATATGGGATGCTCATTTTGTGAAAGTGGAAGACTTAAAAAAGTAAGAGATTTAAATCTTTCAGAATTAGTAGGACAAGTAATAAGTGTAAGTACATATGAAAATATTAGAATAGATTCTATAGTAGTAATGGGTATTGGAGAACCATTTGATAACTTTAATAATATTAAAAGATTCATAAGTGTTGTAATTAACAATAAAATGATTAATATAGGTCAAAGACATCTTACAATAAGTACTTGTGGATTAGTACCTAAAATATATGAATTTGCAGACTTAGAAACAGGTGTAAACTTAGCAGTTAGTTTACATGCCCCTAATAATGAAATAAGAGATAAGATAATGAAAATAAATCATGCTTACAAGATAGAAGAAGTTATGAAAGCATTAGATTATTATATAGAAAAGACTAATAGAAGAGTAACAATAGAATATATAATGCTAGCTGGTATTAATGATAGTGATAAATGTGCAGAGGAATTAGCTCATCTTGTAAAGGGAAAACTTATGTATGTAAACTTAATACCTTATAATGAAACATCTAATTTTACAATGAAGAGAAGTAATGACTTTAAAATAAAAAGTTTTTATGATATACTTAAATCAAATAATGTAAATGTAACGATAAGGAAGGAAATGGGTGGAAATTTATCAGCTGCCTGTGGCCAATTAAGAGCTAACGAAATGGAACGTGAAAGCAAATAATTTACATTAATAAAAAGAAGGTGAAATATGAAGACTTGTTATCAAACTGACCCGGGAAAAGTTAGAAGTCATAATGAAGACTCAGTAACAATTATTAAAAATATGAGTGGTGAGTATTTATTAGTAGTAGCTGATGGAATGGGTGGACATAAAGCTGGAGAAGTTGCTAGTTCTTTAGTAGTAACTGAACTTGGTAAAAGATTTGCTGAACTATCAAGTATAGGTACTAAAGAAGAAGCAGTAATCTGGTTAAAAGAAATAATAGATGAAGTAAATATAAAAATACTTAAATATTCTGAAGAACATATAGATGCAAGCGGTCTTGGAACAACTTGTGTTTGCTCAATACTAACTAATGATTTCTTACTATTTGGAAACGTTGGTGATTCAAGTGGTTTCGTATACAAAAAAGGCAAACTATACAAAGTTACTAAAGATCACACATTAGTAAATATATTACTAGAAAATGGAGAACTAACTGAAAGCGCAGCAAAGAATCATCCACAAAAGAATGTACTTATGAAAGCATTAGGTGCAGCTGAAACTATAGAAATGGATATTTTCGATGTAGAAAGAACAGTAGATGGTATCTTCCTATGTAGTGATGGGCTTACTAATATGTTAACTGTAGAACAAATGGAAAAAGTATTAAATGATAATGAATTAGATATAGAGGAGCAAGTAGATAAATTAATTATGAAAGCTAATACTCGTGGGGGAAACGATAATATTACAATTGCTTATGCAAGAATGAGTGGTGAATAGTGTGATAGTTAAAGGTTCTAAAATAAACGATAGATATCAAATTATTAAGACACTTGGAGAAGGTGGAATGGCAAATGTATATTTAGCTCATGACACTATCCTTGATAGAAATGTTGCTGTTAAAGTATTAAGAGGAGACCTTGCAAACGATGAAAAATTCGTTCGTAGATTTCAAAGAGAAGCACTTTCAGCATCAAGTTTAAGTCATCCAAATATTGTAGAAATGTATGATGTTGGAGAAGACGATGGCCAATATTATATAGTAATGGAATATGTAGATGGAATGACTCTAAAACAAGTATTAAAGAAAAGAGGACATTTATCAGTTACTGAAGTAGTAGATATTATGTTACAAGTAACAGATGGTATGGCACATGCACATGATGCTTATATTATTCATAGAGATATAAAACCTCAAAATATAATGATACTTTCAAATGGTATGATAAAAATAACTGACTTTGGAGTAGCAACAGCACTAAACTCAACACAACTTACTCAAACAAACTCAGTTATGGGCACAGTGCATTATCTACCACCAGAACAAGCTAATGGAAAAGGTTCAACCATAAGAAGTGATATTTATTCAATGGGAATAATGATGTATGAACTTCTAACTGGACTAGTTCCATACAAAGGAGATAACGCTGTAGAAATTGCATTAAAACATCTAAAAGAACCACTCCCAAGCGTTAGAAAATTTAATAGTAGCATACCTCAATCAATAGAAAATGTTATTATTAAAGCAACAGCAAAAAATCCAAAGAATAGATATACTGATGCAAGAGCTATGCATGAAGACTTAAAAACTGCATTAGATGAATCAAGACAAAATGAAAAAAGATATATTTATCCATATCCAGAAAATGACTTAGAAGAAACAAAAGTTCTTGATAAAGAATTAGAAAGTTTAAAGAAAGATGAACCAACTAAGAAGAAAAAAGTAAAAAAAGTTGAAGATGATGATGACTTCTTAGATGAAAATAAAAAAGGTAATAAAACATTAATAGTTATCGCAAGTATATTTACTGCATTAGTATTAACTGTAACAATAGGCATGACTATTTACTTTGAAAAAACTAAAGTTAAAAATGTAGAAATACCAGATGTAGTTAATAAAGAACCTACTGAAGCAGCTAATGAATTAACTGATTTAGGATTCGATGTAGATCCTGAATATAAATATACACCAAGTGATACAGTTGAAAAAGGAAAAGTCGTTAAGACTAGTCCTGAAATAGGATCTAAAAGAAAATCAGGAACTAAAGTTATAATTTATATTTCTTCAGGAGTAGCTGCTTACATTGTAGAAGACTTTACTGGAAAGAATTATTTAGAAGCTAAAGGTAAAATAGAAGCACAATGTGAATGCAATGTAACAGTTGAAGAAGAAATAGTAAGTGAAGATAAAAAAGTAACTGAAGACACAGTTTTAAGAACTGAACCAGCAGCTGGAGAATCAAGCAAATTAGGAAGTCAAATAAAAATATTCATTCCTAAAGTAGAATATAAATATCCAGATTTCACTAGTGGCTATACACTTGAACAAGTAGAAGAATTTGCAAGTAAACATGAATTAAAACTAGAATATAAATATCAAGAAAGTGCAACAGTTACAGAAGGAACAATTATTAAACAAAGTAGGGCTGCTAAATCAGTAGTAACACCTGGAGCTACTTTAGTAATAACTATCGCAAAAGCACCAGAATCAATTACTGAAGGAGATCCTAACGACGAAACAGGGGAATAATATGAAAGGCAAAATAATATGTATTAACAAATACATACACAGAGTTTTATTAGAAAACAATACAATAATCGATACTAGAACTAGAGGGAAACTACGTAATCAAAAAGTTTCCCCAGTTGTAGGCGATAATGTAATAGTAGATGTAACTAATAAAACAATAGAAAAAGTTGAACCTAGAAAAAACTATCTGGAAAGACCACTTATAGCAAATATAGATAAACTTCTTATTGTTATGAGTACATCTATTCCAGTTTTTTCTGATTATTTAATAGATAAGTTCTTACTTATAGCAAATTATAATAATATAGAACCAATCATAATAATAACTAAAACAGATATGATTACTATGAAAGAAAAAGCTGAAGTAAGAAAATATATGAATTATTATAGAAAACTAGGTATAAAAGTATATATTAATACAAGTATAACTAAAATAAAAAAAGAATTTAAGAATTCAACAGTTGCTTTATGTGGCCAAACTGGTAGTGGAAAATCTTCTTTATTAAATAAAGTAGATGCTTCATTAAAATTAAAAACTGGAGAAGTTTCTTTATCTTTAGGAAGAGGCAAACATACTACAAGATTAGTAGAACTTTTAGAAGTAAATGATGGTCTTATCGCAGATACTCCTGGATTCAGTTCACTTGAAATAAATATTCCAGCAAAGGAAATAAAAAAATACTATTGTGATTTTAATAAACCATGTAAATATAGAACATGTACTCATGTAAAAGAAGATGGTTGTGAAATAATTAAAATGGTAGAAAATGGTAAGATACCAAAATGGAGATACGAAAACTATTTAAAATTCATGGAGGAAACAAAATATGAAAGTAAGCGTTTCAATACTGTCAAGTAGTATAAAACCAGCAGATATTGTAAAGAAACTAGATAATACAAAAGCTGACTATATACACATCGATATAATGGATGGAAAATTTGTTGAAAATAAAACTTGGACAATAAGCGAAATAAAAAAGATAACTAGTTATTCAAAATTACCTTTAGATGTTCACCTAATGGTAGAAAATCCTTCTAAATATATAGAAGACTATGCATTATTAAATACAAGTTATATAGCGTTTCATTATGAAGCTGTTCAAGATATTGATAAAATGATAAATGAAATAAAAAACTACGGATTAAAAGTTGGAATTGCTATAAATCCAGAAACAAGTGAAAAAGTAGTATTTCCATATTTATCTAAAATAGACGAAGTATTAATAATGAGTGTACACCCAGGCAAAAGTGGACAATCATTTATAGAAAGTACACCAGACAAAATAGAAAGATTAAAAGAAGAAATATTAAGACAAAATGTAAAAACAATTATATCTGTAGATGGTGGAATAAATGATGAGACAGGAAAACTATGCGTTCAAAAAGGAGTAGATACACTAGTATCAGCTTCTTACATTCATAAAGATATAGTAAACAACATAAATACATTAAAGAAACTAGCATAAGATAAAGTACCCCAATTAGTTGACACTAATAAAAAAACACTTATGTGATAAAAT
>CAVDFY010000069.1:0-5333 GCA_963607925.1 bacterium | reverse complement strand
ATATAAATTATAAATATATTTCTTATTAAGTATCTTTTCCCCTTTTTCACTTAAGTTATAAAATACTTCCTCTAAGAAATCTTTAAGTTTTGGATTTAACTGATAACCATCTTTACGTGACATATAATATTCATAAGGAGTACTATTTTTATAATCTTTTTTATAATATATTTTAGATGCAGCAATTCTATCACATATCATTTCAAGCATATATTTAAATGGTATTATAGGTGTTTTAACAGGTGCTGCATAATCATACCAATATTCAAAATGATGCTTATTACGACCAAAATGATGAAGCCATGCCCTACTGTAACCATTCTCTTTTTTACTAGTTAGTAAAGGACTAATAGTACCATCTGTATAATATTTAACAGATTCAGAAAACTCTTCATAAGAATATTTAGATAAGTCATGAACAAGACCTCTAAAAGGAATACCAACTTTACAACATAACTTAAATACTTCGAATCTGTGTCTATTTACTGTATGTAAATGCTTAAAAAATTTACTCATAACATCACCATACAAATTATATCACAAAAAAAGTTCCTATTGGAACTTTTGCATTTGTTTCATAAGTTGATTAACTTGTTTTTGACTAGGATTTCTTCCCATACCTCTCATTAAAGTTTTAATCATTTCTTCACTAACAGGTGGATTTTCTTTTAATTGTTTAGACACTAATTTCTTAGATATAAAGAAACCAGCTAAAACGCCAACAACAAGTCCAATTACTAAATATAATATATCCATCCATATATTACCAGTACATTTAACTGCTTCTAATATTAACATAATTTCATCTCCTTATGACAATTCTATCAAGAATTAAGAGTTTATGCAAGAATATATATTATTATCTAAAAGAAAATAATCATGATTATCAAAATCACAAACAAATATATTTTTAAATGTTCGAATATTATAGAAAAATGATGGAGCATTCTTATTAGTTTTAATTTTTATATGTGAATTATTTATAACCATTTTAGTAGTTTCATCATTATAAAAATCATTAATAGTATGAGTATAATTATAACAAATATAGTTTTCATTATCTAAATTATTTTGTTTAATATATTGATTATAATCATCTTTCTTAAGTGGCATCACAATAGAATTAAATATACTATAACCTAGTACTATGTCTTCAGTTTTTAAACGATGTATATTTTCAAGCATAGAATATAACTCTTCATAATTATTTCTATAATTTTTAATAATATTGTCTTTTACTTCAAATAAATAAAATGTTCTCATATTTCACCTCAAGAATATTCTATAACATAATAATTAAAAATTTTGTCGAATTAAAAAAGGATAATTAATTTTGATTATCCTTTTTAGTTTCTTCTTCTTTAAATACTGGTTCTAATGTAACATCTAACTTACTAGATTTATCTAATAAGGTTCCTTCTTTTATTGAATATGTTTTAACATAACCATATCCATCATAACTTACATCCAACCCAATCATTTGAGCAAACGTAGAAACGTCATTTCTCGACCAACCTTTTATATTAATCATTTTATAGTTTGTGTCATTAGTAAGTAAAAATATTTTATTATGTGCATTTAATTTAGTATTTTCTTCTGGATATTGTTTTATTATTTTAGTTCCTTCTCCAATAACAACTGCATCCATCGATGAAGCTTCTAAAGCTGTTTTAACAGTTGCTGTATCTAAATTAATATAACTCTTAGTTGTATATGTTCCAGTCTCTTCTACTTCTTTATTTCCTACTATATTAAGGTATGTTCCCACATCTTTAATAAGTGCTTTAACAGAATTCTTTAAATATTTAGCATCACTTATTTTACTAGCGGCAACATATATAATTATTTGAGGGTCATCTCCAGGAAATAAAGCGGCAAAACTTTTAACATAGTTTCTGCTTCCCTTCAAGTATCCTCCACTTGATGATGCGATTTGAGCAGTACCAGTTTTACCTATAACATCATATCCAGGAACATTATATCCACCACCAGTAGCTATTTTGCATCCATTTTGAACAACACCACGCATTAATGTTTTCATCTTTTCAACAGTTTCAGTACTTGCTACTTTAGCAACCTCAGTTCTCTTATTTTCAAGAACTACTTCTCCAGTTTCACCACTAACAATTTTAGAAACTAAATATGGTTTTATCATAACTCCATCATTAGCAATAGTTGTAAGTGCTTGAACCATTTGAATTGCACTAACTGTCATACCTTGACCATAAGATGCAGCAGCAACCTCAGTATTATATCTAAAATTAACTATTCCTTTACTTTCGTTTGGAAGAGGAATACCTGTTTTCTTTCCAAAACCTAAAGAAGAATAAAAATCTTTAAGTTTAGCACGTCCGAGCTGCATAGCAAGATTTACAGCAGCTACATTTGACGAAGCCATAAATCCATCATCAAAAGTAACCATACCCCATCCTTTATTATTCCAGTCTTTAATATTTGCTTCATCCACTTTAATAGTACCACTCTTATACTTTTTACTTCCATCATACATTCCATTTTCCATCGCAGCCATAAAACTAAATATCTTCATAGTTGAACCAGGTTCATATTCATAAGCAACAAATGGATCATAATATGATTTTATCTCTAAAGTATTGTTATTAAAACTTGGGCTTGATGAAACACCTAATATTTCTCCAGTTTTAGCGTTTACAACAGATATAGTAGCCCACTCAGGTTTACCACCTTCTAAAGTATTCATAGCTTGTTCAGTAAACATTTGAATATTGTCATCAATAGTTAAATATATATCATCTCCACTAATGCTCTTTTTTTCTACAGTAGGTGTACTAGTAATTTGATACCCATATAAATCAGATTGATATTCTATATAACCATCAGTACCAGTTAACTCATCATTATAATAAAGTTCAAGTCCCATTTCACCAACATATTGATTATCATCATTATTTTTAGCATATCCTAAAGTGTAAGATAAAAAGTCTCCATTAGGATAATATCTTTTAGTACTAGCAATAAAGTCAATACCAGGTAAATCTAAATCTTCAATTTGATCTTTAACAAGTTCAGTAATACCACGTCCTCCTGGACCTAATTCAACTTGATATGGTACTCTTTCTGTACATTCAGTTTTATCATCATTGCAAGATTTAATTTTAGTATTTAATAGTTTTAATATTCTCTCTTTAGTCATATTTATTAAAGGACTTAAAAGTTCAGCTGTTTTTTCTTTGTCCACAACATGATACGGTCTTTTTTCATCTTTAGTTCTACTAGGATCTAAATAAGCTATAACTGTATAACTATTAACATCTTTTGCTAAAACTTCTCCTTTGCTAGAATATATAGTACCTCTTTTAGCTGTAAGAGTTCTCTTTCTAGTATCACGATTATCAGCAAACTCTGCTAAAGTTTTATCATTAACCTTAACATTTCCAAGACCAATCCATAATAATTTTAAAATTATTGCAGCAAAAATAAAAACAACAATAATTATGAATATTGTATTAATCTTAATTACTCTTGTTTTCTTCATTATGCCACCTCTACTTTGAAATTACTCTAATATTACTATTATTATACTTCAAATCATTGGCATCTGCAACTTCTAAAGCATTATCTAAAGATGCAAGTTCATTTATTTTCATTTGCATACTTAAATTCATCTTTTCTTGAGATTCAATTTTACTTTTTAATCTTTGAAGTTCAGAGTTACTTGATTGAACTTTAGCACTCAAAACAAACGTTGATAGTAAAAATGCAACGAAGAAAATTACTGTCAATGTTTTAAGTAACCCTTCCCCCTTAGTTTTTACATATCTTTTTTGTTTCATTTATCTTATCCTTTCAATTACTCTTAGTTTAGAACTTCTACTTCTATTATTATCATCTAACTCATCATCGCTAGGTGTTATCTTCACTATTTTTTTAGCTCTTGCACTTAATTCAATTGGAACAACTGGAAGTTTTCTAGTACTAATATCATCACTACATAAATCTTTAAATACTTTAGCAACTATTTTATCTTCTAATGAATGAAATGATATTACTTCAAGTATTCCACCAATTTTTAATAAATCAAATGCATCTCTAAGTGAACTTTCTAATATATCAAGTTCATGATTTACTTCAATTCTAATAGCTTGGAAAGTTTTTCTAGCCGGATGGCTTTTATTTCTATAACTAATTGGTACACTATTTTTAATTACTTCAGCAAGTTCAAGCGTTGTTTCAATTGGTCTTGCTTCTATAATTGCTTTAGCGATACTTTTAGCATACTTTTCTTCACCAAACTTAAATAAAATCTCAGTAAGTTTTTGATAGCTATATTCGTTTACCACTATCTTAGCATTTAATGGATTGCTTTGATCCATTCTCATATCAAGAGGAGCATCTTTATGAAAACTAAATCCTCTTTCTGCATCATCTAATTGAGGACTTGAAACTCCTAAATCAAAAAGTATTCCATCAACATCTTCATTTATATATTTCTTCATGTTAACAAAATTACTTTTAAAGATTGTGAAGTTATTACCTATTTCAGATAATCTTTTGTTTGAATATTCTATTGCTTCATCATCTTGATCAAAGGCGAAAAGAACCCCTTCTTTTCCAATTTTCTTTAATATTACGCTTGAATGTCCTGCATATCCTACAGTAGCATCCACATATATTCCACCCTGTTTAACATTTAAATAATTTATTACCTCTTCTAACAACACACTTTTATGCTTCATAATTCATCTCGAAGATATCTTCAGCTATTTCACTTAGATTTTCTTCATTCTCTTTCATATAATTATTAAATTCTTCTAGACTCCAAATTTCTAGTCGTTCATTTACGCCAATAATTACACATTCTTTATCAATATTGGCGTAATGAACTAACGGTGAGGTAATATTAATTCGACCTTGTTTATCGAATTCAATTAAAGAAGCTCCACCAATGAAGGACCTTTCAAAGGCTCTAACATTCTTTTTAGTAAATTGTAGGTTACTTACTTTTTGTACTAATTTGTTCCATTCACTTTCTGAATAAACAAACAAGCACTTATCAAGACCTTTAGTGATAATAGCTTTTTCTCCAAGCTCATTTCTAAACTTACTTGGAATTATTAATCTACTTTTTTCATCAAGATTATGATGAAATTCACCCATAAGCATCTCAAAGCACCCCACTTTCTACCACTTTGTTTCACTTCCTACCACTATATTACTATTTTTGTTCGCTTTTGTAAATACCTTTTCAAAAATAGTTTGTAAAATTATTGTCAAATTAAAAAAGAACTATTGCTAGTTCGGTTCTAGATAATCTAGTGGGGAGCTAATTTTACAAAAGTCTAAATAAAATAAGG
>CAVDFY010000068.1:0-11338 GCA_963607925.1 bacterium | reverse complement strand
TTCTTTAATATTTTTTTCTGATAAAATATAATTCTTAGACCAATAAGAATCATTACTATTATTTTTATTAGCACTCAATGTTCCCATGATATAATAAGTATAAGTACCATTTATACTATCACTTACATTAAATGAATATTTATAATTTATTAATACATAATCAATCAAACTAGCAATATATGTTTTATTTTTTTCAAGATATGGTGTTTCAAAAAAAGAATTTTTCTTTAAATATACTTTATAATCAATATCACTTTTTTCTTCGTATTTAACATCTAATTGTTGATCAATATTATGACTATAATTTATAAAAAGATATCCACAAAAAAGAAAAATACACATAAGTATAAATATTACAATTGGTCTAATATTCTTTATCTTTTTCATACCATTTTCCCTTCTATTCCTTAAATAATTCTTGTAATTTAACAGTAGGATACCCAACATATTTTACAATATATTTTACTTTCCCCTTAACATTACTTTCAGATGTTAAGCCTGGGTCAACTACATTATTATTATCTCCCTTTGTTCTAAAATATTTCTTATTTCCTATCTTAACAATGTCAACAACTCTATGAGTAATTATTATACCATCCGATTCAAATACTAATATATCTTCTTTTTTTATATCTTCGCTATCCTTTACATATATTATAGCATCCCCTCTGTAATAAATAGGATTCATTGAATCAGATGCAATTGCAATCATATGATACTTCCCAATGCCAGATACTAAAACAAAAATTATAATAATAAATGATATAACGGGTACTAAAAATATTACATTTTTATTTTTATTTATATTCTGTTTTTCACTATACATAACCATTTTTTTCATTTTCAAATATAGAAAATAAGGCAAAAGAATACCTAAAACAGATGAAATATAATTTCCTAAAACTGGAACTATTGGAACAATATACCATATTAATTCTAATAATAAATTTAAAATTAATGTAGGAATTAAACTTACACTATAAGTAATATACGTAAATAAAGAATTCTTAGCAATTATCCCACATAATTCTAAACATATAAATATGAATAATTGTTCAGAATTACTAAAATCGTAATAATTCAAAACAAGAAAAGTATCATATGCAATAAAAGAAAACGTAATTAAAACTAAAGAAATAGTTTTTTTTCTAGATTTTTTGCATACAATATATCTAACAATTTCTCTACTTGTTATCATTACTAAAACAGGAAAAATATTAAATAACAAACTGTTGATAGTATGAGAATATATACTACGTGAAAAGCCTGTAAATAAGCCTAAACAATACATAATAATAGCATACAAGAAACAATATGTAATAGCATATTTGATTCCCAACTTTTTAAAATAATTATTATCCTTTGGAAAACCATCTTTTATTAAAACTATTATAAGTAAAACAAACCAAATAATCATCTCTATATAATTTAAATATTTAGATGTCTTTAGTGGCACTATAATAAAGAATAAACAAAATAATAAATATATAAATATTAAAATGTTCTTTTTGTATATACTCCCTTTACTATCCTTCATATTCTCACTTTATCCTTTAATATAATTAAGATGCACTTTGTACATAATTCAAAGTAGCAGTTAAATTTAATGTAACATCATTTTCAGATGGTAATTTAGTACTATCCTCAGGAAGATAATACTCAACTCTTACTTTTACTGTTTCAGTATTACCAGCTGCTAGTGCAATATTAAGACCACTAGTAGACTCAGTATATTCTGTTCCAGAATAAGTCAAAGTATATTTAACATATTCTTTTTGTTCATCTGTTAAACTAGATAAAGTTATGCTATTTAAAACTGCATCAAATGTTCCAGCGTTTTCAACATCAACAGTAAATTCGTAAAATTCACCAGGTTTTAACGTAGCTGCATAAGTCATAGAAGTTGCCGTTAAAGTTTTGGTTGTAGTCGCAATACTACCAGCTGTCTCAGCATATGTGGCATCTTTAAATTGAACTTTCCAACTTGCCTTCTTAATAGTAGCAGTACCATTAATATTCAAATTTTGAGCATATGCAGCAAAACCTATAGACATAACAACAAATGCAATTGATAATAAAAGAATTGATAATGTAGATGCATTTAAACTCTTCTTCATATGTTCACCTCCTTATATTTTTTTTAAATGAGCTCTTTTTAGCTCTCCTAATTATATAAGATTAACTAATGTTCATAATTTACTTATGCTTATTTTCAATCTTACAAAAATATTATACCATCTTTTTTTTAAAAAAAATAGTTTTAATATATTTATAATTTATGAGTAATAAAAAATTAATGAAATAGACAATGTATTATTCTTGCGATAAAGAAAATACTAATATTATGAGTATAATAAATAAACTACAATCTAAAAAAGAATATATGCCAGATCTTCAAATAAAAGAAGTTTCTTTTGGTATTAATAAAATTTATATAGTAAATATTCAAACAGTATCATCAAGTACGTTAACTAATGAGTTCATTCTTGAATATATATCAAAACGTAGTTTACTTAAAAATGAAATAATATCTTCACTTAAAAAAGACATTCTAAATTATATTCCATCTATTAGTTTTATAGATATTGATTCTAAAGATGTAATAGAATATTTATTTAATGGTTTTAGTATTATCATTTATCATGATGAATGCATAGCCCTAGAAACAAGAGCCTCACTTGATAGAGGTGTTAATGAACCTACAAGTGAACCTACTATTAAAGGACCAAAAGATGCTTTTAATGAAAATTATAATACAAATATCGGTTTAATAAGAAAAAGAATAAAAGACGAAAATCTTTATATAAAAGAATTAACTTTAGGAACTAGAACTAAAACTAAAGTAAGTATTATGTATATGAATGATATTGTAGATAAAGAATTATTAAATGAAACAATAGAAAAAATAAGTAATATCAGTAGTGATAAGGTTTTAGATACTTACTATATAAAAAGTTTAATAAATAATGAAAATAAATCATCATTTCCATCTATTAAATCAACAGAAAAACCAGATAGTATAGCAAAAAGCCTTACTGAAGGGAAAATATGCATAATATCAGAAAACTCATGTAATGCTCTTATAATACCAACATTCTTTATAGATTATTTTCATAATGATGAAGATATTTATCAAAAAAGTTTATATGTAGAATTCGTAAAAATCATAAGAATGCTTGCTCTATTTATTACCATTTTTGCTCCATCTATTTATCTTGCAATTATTACGTATGATCAACAAATATTGCCAACTAGTTTACTTATAAACTTCTCTCTTCAAAGAGCAAGTGTACCATTCCCAGCATTAATCGAAGCATTCGCATTAATGTTCACATTCGAATTGCTTTATGAAGGAGATGCCTTAACTCCTTCATCAAGAGGTACATCTCTTTCAATATTAGGAGCACTAGTTTTAGGAGACGCTGCAGTAAGTGCTGGTATTGTTTCCCCTATTATGGTTATCGTAGTAGCAGTAACAGCAATCTCATCAATATTCTTTGTTTATTATGACTTTCAATCATTTATAAGACTTTATAGATATAGTTTAATGATACTCTCTTCAATATTTGGAATAATCGGAGTACTATTTGGTTTCATATTCATAATAACTAACTTATGCAATATAAAATCATTCGGAAAACCATTTATGTATCCAATAAGTCCTAAATTAAATATCAAAAATAGAAAAACATTAATTAAAAAAGGGCTCCTACCACAAAATAGTAATAAAGGAGAATTATGAAAAAAATAATAATACTTTTTATACTAATATTATCACTCACTGGATGTAAAGATTATGTAGAAATAAATGATTTAGCGATATTAACAGGCATAGTAATAGATTATAAAGATAATATGTATGAAGTAACAGCTCAACTAATAGTTAATGATAAAGATAGTAATATTGAAGTTTTTAAGACAAAATCTAATTCTATAAATGAAGGCATCGCAGAACTATCAAAACTAAGTAACAAAGAGTTATTTATTTCACAATTAAAAGTACTAATCGTAACAGACACAGTAATAAAAGAAAATATAGACTTTAAAGATTATTTCCTAAGAAGTTCTAAATCAAAAATGAACTTCTATGTTTATATAATAGATAACGAAATAAGTGATAAAGTATTAAACGTTTACAAAGCAAATGATGGATCATCTATATATCTAGAAAAAATGATGAAGTTTAATCAAAATATATTTTCTTCATCTACTCCATTAAAATTCTCTGACTATGCATACTACACTTATGAAAAAGGTTATAACTTAATTTATCCTAAAATTAAAATAGTTAAAAATAACGACAAAGAAGTATTATATTTATCTAATCTAACAACATTTAATAATAATAAAGAAATGGAACTATCAGAAAATGAATCTATATTTTATAATATAGTATCTAATAAAGCTATAAAAACAACAATTACTATTAAATGTGATGATAATAATTTTTCAGTAGAATTACAAGATATAAAAACTAAATATAGATGTAAAAATAATAAATTTACTATATCTAACAAAACTAATTCTAAAGTTATAGATTATAAATGTAAATACGATTTAACTAAAAAAGAATCAATAGAAAAATTAAATGAATTAACTAGTAATTATATTAAAGATAATATAAACGACTTAATAACATTTATAAAAGATAATAATGAAGATGTAATTGGAATAGGAAACTATATTTATAAACATGATAAAAAATATTTTAAAGATGAAAACAAATGGAAAAATTATCTAAATAACATAGAATTTAAAATAGATACTAAAACAAATATTACTTCTATAGGAGAAATAAAGAAATGAAAGAATCTAATGAAAAAATAAATAGTTTTTCACTAAGTACTTTAGTAATAACTTTAAGTGGAGCTCCATTTTGGGGAATTCTAACTAGTTATTTACTTTATAATTCAAAAGAAGCAACACCAATATCTATGATTATTGGTTATCTTTTAGGATTATTAATTTCTAAAGCTATACTAACTCTTAATGATAAACATACTAATTTAATAAGTTCTTTAAAGTTTAAAAAGATATATGGAAAAACATCAATAGTTATAAATTTAATTGTTGCTCTACTCTCTATATTTTTATATATATTCTTGTGTTATAGATTATCTTCATTTTTATCAAGTCAATACTTAACTGAAACACCTGATATATATTTTTATCTATTAATATTAGGTTTAACTTTCTATATAGCAAACAAAGGAATAGAAACACTAACCAGAGTATCTATAATATCTATTTTCGTAGCATTCTCTATATTTATATTTGACTATTCTAACTTAATAAAAGATATTAATATAAATAATTTTCTGCCTCTCATTACAGTAAGTTATAAAAGTATTATAAAGTCATCAATAATTTATGCTTTATTCTCATCTATTCCACCAATGTTTGTAATGAGTATTAAAAAAGATGATTTAACTGATAAAAAGAATTTTAATAAATTATATTATAAAATGTATACTTTATCATTTATAACTTTATTTATCGCTATAACATTCACAATCGGAGTATTTGGTATCAACTTAGCTAGTTTATTTGACTATCCATTATACACAGTACTTAAAAAAATAGAAATATTTTCATTTCTAGATTCAATAGAAAACATAAGTGTTATGCTTTGGATATTATATTCAATTAATGCAGCTGCTTCTGTATTACTTTGTATATTTAATAATATAAAAGAAGCTCTAAACTTAAATAAAAAGAAACAAAACTATTTAAAAATAAGTGTTATGCTAATAACACTTATAATAACATTTATATTTTATAATAAACATAACTATATAGAATCATATGACTATGTAAAATATCCATTTTATGTAACTTTAACTATGTTAATAATAATATGTTTATCTATTATTATTAATAAAATCAAATTTAAAAGAAGCTAATTTAGCTTCTTTTATCTTACCATTCCAGGTTGTTTCATATGATCCGCTTTACTTTGAACAAATGCTTCTAAATCTTCTTTCTTAAATGGTTCCATAATTGTTTCAAAATATCTACCATCAGGATAACTTGTTTTTCTTAAAACTTGTTTTCCTTTAAAAGTAAAGTAATCAGTAACATCATAAGGTTTTCTTTCTTCAATTGAAGGATGTAAACTTACAAGTTCACTAGTAACATATACTCTATCTCCAATTTTCTTAATAACCCCTTCTAAACATTTATTTTCATTCCCGTTAGAAATTGCACCATTAAAACTAACTTCACCAGTTTCTAACTTTGTAAGATTCATCATAACAAGATCATAAGCAGTAGAGTCTGGGGTACCTACATTAACTTCACTATCAGTAACCTCTTTAGTATGTCTGATTATGTCAATGTAATAATCTCCTTCTTCATCACTTAATCCTTGATATCCAAAATAAGTTTCATATAAAATTCTATCTTCCCTAGTCATAAATAAATCCCCTTTAAAAAAGAAATAGTTTAACTATTTCTAAAATGAATCTATGTTTACTTTAACTTTTCTATTACCTTCATTATAAGCCTTAGCTTGTATTAAAGTTTTGATACTAGTAGCAATCTTACCTTTTTTACCAATTACTCTACCCATATCAGCTTCTGATACAAGTATTTCAATAGTAGTATCATCATCACTACTAAATTCTTGAACTTTAACTAAATCAGGTTCTTTAACTAATTTTTTAACTATTAATTCAGAAAATTCAACTAAATTCATTATTTACTATTTTTAGATTTATGGAATTCTTCCATAACACCTACTTCACTTAAAATGTTCTTAGCTGTATCTGTAGGTTGAGCTCCTTCCTTAAGCCATTTTAAAGCTGCTTCTTTATCAACATTGTATTTAGTAGCTTCTAAAGGCATATAAGTTCCTATAGATTCAATAACATTACCATCTCTTTTAGCTCTAGAATCAGCTACAACAACACGATAGTAAGGTCTTTTCTTAGCTCCCATTCTTTTAAGTCTAATTTTAACTGCCATATCTTTTTCCTCCTCAGTGATTAATAATATACACTAATTTAAAAAGTATGTCAACCTTTTTTGGTTAACATGTTATTTTATTAACAATTCTTTATTGTAAGAATTAAAACTAACAATAAAAAATACTAATTAAGTATATATTAGTATATTTTTGAATTTTATTTAAAATTAAATTTTATATATTAAACCAGGATTAACAATTAATTTTTGCCTAAGAAAAAATACAATTTTCACTATAAAATATACATTCCAAAATTATATATATCTGTTTGTGTTGTTTTTCCATATATGCTACTCTACATGCCGAAGTGCCTGCGGCTAGGTGTCACCAAAGTTATTTTTCTCTTCAGGGGGACAATACGGAGGCGATATTGTATGAGTAAAAAAAATTTTTTGATAAGCATATTACTTGTTATTATTATCTTATTACTTTTTATAATAATTTTATTAATTTTTTTAAATTAATAAAAACACCTAACTCACTTTGTAGTTAGGTATTACACCAACGTGATACCTAGCCTACAGGGGTCAGGTTCTTCACTAATAATAGTCTATCACATTTTAATATATATTGTAAATAATTTATAAATTATTGCTTATAAAAGTTTAAAAATATATTATTACAAGTATCAATTTTTATTCTTAAACTTATAACCTTTAGTATATGGTATTAGCTTATTTCCTTCAACTACATATGCAGTTTTAGCTAAATTTAATATTGGTAAATCACTTTCACTATCACTATAAGAAGTAACTATTTGAGCATTTGGAATTGCACCCGCAAGTCTCTTGACTTTTTCTTCACCTTTACAATTCTTTCCAATTATATGTCCTTCTTTATCAGTTTTAGTAGCAAGCACATATCTAATACCAAGTTTTTTACAAAAAGGAATAATCCAAAGTTCATAAGAAGCACTTATTACTATATCATAATCACTTTTTCTTGATAAATACCATGGTTTAATATTCTTCATATGAGAACTAACAAACTTTTCAATATATCCATCTAAATCATCTATTTCGAATAAGAAAGATAGCATAGCTTCTTTAACTCTTTCAAAAGTAATAAGACCTCTCTTATAATCACGTTCTAACTTTTTAGTTTTCTTTAATGCCTTAATTACTTTAAATGGATGTTTTTTAAATGAATAAAGTAATATATCCCTATTAGTATCTCCTTTATAAATTGTATTATCAAAATCATATATATTCATATTTTTTCACCTATTATATTGTAGCAAATTTTATATAAAAAATCTATTTATTTAATTTAATAGAATCTATCCCTAACTTCATAATAATATTTCTGACTATACTAGTATACATAAACCATCTCTTAGTAACTTTAAGTCTTAATTTTATTTTAAGTTTAATAGTTTTAATTTTATATAACCTAGTTATTTTTTTAGTATTCTCTTGTTCATTTAATATCTTAGATAGTATATCAGCACTTCTAATAGCACTACTTATTCCTTCAAAAGAACTAGCACTTATAAATCCAGCAGCCTCTCCAACAAGGTATGCTCCATCTTTTCCTGTAACAAAGTCACTAAATTTTTTAGGCCTATAAACAAGACACGCTTCTTTTTTTACTGGATTATTTAAATCTATATTTAAAAAACTTGAAAGTCTTTCTCTTTGTTCTAAAAATTTATCTTTAGAATTTTTAATATCAAAAGCTCCACCATATATTAAATATTCATCTTTATGTATTAACCAAGAACAACTACTACTAGTTTTTTTGTCAAAAATACAAGAATAAAAAGAATTACTTGAATCAACACACTTATACCATTCTTGAATTGCCATATATTTCATCATATTATTTTTATAAAATGTTCTTCTAACTATAGAATTACATCCATCAGCGCCAATTATAATTTTAGACTTAATTGCTTTTTTCTTACCATTATCTAAAACTTCAATAATATAATTTTCTTCTTTTTTAACACTGACTACTCTTCCATTTATCTTTTTTACATTATCAGGTATTAACGATACTAAATATTTATCAAATTTATATCTATCCATATTTAAATAATATCTTTGATAATATTTAATTTGTCCACTTACTAAATCCATGGTTTTAACAGAAAATATTTGAGGACTGACTAATATATCTTTAGGAAGTACTAAATCATAATGAGCAAACTCCTTTTGCGCATCAGGAGCAAGTAAACCTCCACAAGGTTTTTTATTCTTTTCATTTTCTGCATCTATTATTAATATTTTTTTACTACTTTTAGAGATTTGTCTTGCTAAAGTACTTCCGGCAGGACCAGCACCTATAATAACTATATCGTACATATATTTTCTCCTTTGTAAGTATTATAGTAAATTAACAATTTATTAACAATTGATTTTACACCAATTTACATAAATAAAAAAATCTACATTAGTAGATTTTTATCCTTCATTTCTCATGAATGCTTCATATTTTTCCATTATTTCAGCAGGATCTCCTTCATCTTTAATAAGACCTTCATGAAGCCAAATAACTTTATCACATAATTCTTTAATAGTATTACTATTATGAGAAACTATAACAACAGTTCTATCATCATTACTGATAAGTTCTTTCATTTTGTTATAACTTTTTTCTTTAAAATGTATATCTCCTACACTTAGAACTTCATCTATTAACATTATATCAGTTTCAAGTATAGCAGTTATAGAAAACGCAAGTTTAGAATACATACCTGAACTATAACTTCTAACAGGTTTATAAACAAAATCTCCAAGTTCACTAAACTCTATAATATCATTTACTTTTTCTTCTATTTGCTCTTTTGAATAACCTAATAACATACCTGATAAGAATATATTTTCATATCCAGTTAATTGTTTTTGAAATCCTACTCCTATTGATAGTAATGATATACTATTACCATGTAAATTAATACTACCAGAATCAGCACTAAATATACCAGAGATAGCTCTTAGCATTGTACTCTTACCACTACCATTTTTTCCACAAATACCCAAGATTTGACCTTTAGGTACTTCGAATGATACACCTTTTATTGCTTTGAAAATTTTACCAGATCCACGTGCTTTTAATCCTCCTTTTTTCAAAGAGAATCTATTCATATCTCTATAATACACATGTAAATCTTTTACAGTAATTGCTATTTCATCCTTCTTCATTATTTCATCACCTTTACATATGTATTTTCATATTTATATATTGTCTTAATACCTAACATACAAAGTAATATACCAACTAAGAACCAAATAAGTGTCCACATCCCAACTGGAGCACTTTTATATATCAACACATTTCTCATATTATAAATAAAGTTAGCAATTGGATTTAAATCAAGTAATATAGTTCTATATAATACATTATGAATTCTAGTACTAATATCATAGAAAATACCAGTTAAATAGAATACTAATCTTAAAGCAATATTAATTAAATTAGTTAAATCTTCAGCAAATACTCCAAAGTGCATAACCAAAGTACAAACACCAAATGTAAAAATCATAACTGATATTATTATAGGTAAAAACCATAATACATTCCATGAAATTGGAACTTTATATATTATCATAAATATTACAACTAATAAGAATGAAACTCCCATTTTAAATGCATTAACACCCATTTTAATCAAAAGTAATACAAACTTAGGCAAATACACTTTAGTAACAGTATCACGATTATTCGCTACCAACTTAACACTACAAGTTACCATTTTATTGAAGAAATTCCATATAGATAATCCTACAAATACAAATACAGGAAAATATTGAACACTAGACTTAAATACTATAGTAGCAATAAATGTATAAATCAACATAAATGCAAGTGGTTCAAGTATCATCCATAAAAATCCTAAATATGAGTTAATTACTTCTGTTTTAAGTTCAGCCCAGGTTGCATATAAAATATAATTCTTATATTTTTTTAAATCATTAATAAATCTTTTCATTTTTTCTCCTCAAGTACTAAACCATTTTACCATATATTTATAATAAACACAAATTATATAAAATAGTTATATGCTATATTGAAAATCTATTTTCATCTTTAGTTTTCATTTTTGAATTTATATATTTAAATTTTTCATCAGATGTAACCAAATTATTTAAATTGTTTTCAATAATATCAAAATTATTTATTTTATTTTTTTTGAATATATATTTATCATCTGACTCAAACATATATTTCTCAGTAGTAGAATTCGTCCATTTATGAACACATTTACCATCCCAAAATATATTTTCTTTTATTAGTCTTAGTTTATTACCAGCATATATACTATTAGAATTTAGTTTTTTATTCGAAACTAAGCTACGAGCACCTATAACGGTACCAGACCCAATATTAGTACCTTTTAGTATCAATGTATCTTGTCCTATCCATACA
>CAVDFY010000067.1:0-11766 GCA_963607925.1 bacterium | reverse complement strand
CTATTAATGTCTTCAGTATTTATTAACTTAAATTTATTATGAGTATATTTTTTATCATTATCAAATGTTATATATACTCCACCATTTTTAATTACTTTAACAAAACCAGGTATTAAATTATATGTTTTAGAAACATCAACAGTTCCATAAATAGCTTCATCATTAAGAGTAACTCTAAAATATAAATCTTCTTTTTCTTCTAGACTAGATTCAATAACTTTAACACCATTTACTACTCTAAGAATTATTATAAATATTATAATAATTGAAAAAATAATTATAATTTTATTTTTACTAATTTTCTTTGTCATCAACAACCTCTATATCAATTTGAACTTTAGTAGTAATAAATCCTTTTTTATTATATAAAACTATTTTATATTCACCTTTGTCCTTTAAGTAATCACTTATATCTTCAATAAATTCTCCATCATATAAAGTTTCATCTTCTGGAAACTCTACTTTAATAATTTTAATTTTATGTTTTATATTTATTTCTTCATATTTAATAGTATGTGAATCACAACTCTCATTAACAAGTTTACCAGCATAATTACTAAAACAATTATATACTTTATAATTAATTATAAATTTATCATTTGACTTAATAACTATAGTTTCTCCATTACCAATCGTATCACTACCATAATCAACCATATCTAATAAAAAAGGTATTATAGGAAGCTTAAAACTCTTTTGAACGTAATATCCAAGACTATCATAATCATTAATATTTATTTCATATTTTTCTTTAGTTTGAACATCCTTAATTGGTATTAATTTAAAGCCTAAAAAATCAGGATTTTCTCCTTTTAAAGTTCCAATAATTGTTTGATATACAATAACTAAAATAATATATATTATTAATATAAATAATATTTTTTTATTTCTTTTCTTTGCATTTTCTCTTAAAGATTTATTCAACTCTTTAAGTGCTTCTTTTTGAGCTTTCTCATCCATACAATCACTACCTTAAATAAATTTTATCATAAAAAAAGATTATTGAATATCAATAATCTAAAATTTCATATTTTTCATTTGTTTCATCATTTGTTTCATTTGATCAAATTGTTTAAGTAAACGATTAACGTCTTCTACTTTTTGTCCACATCCTTTAGCTATTCTAACTTTTCTCTCTGCTTTTATTATATCAGGATTACGTCTTTCTTCTGGTGTCATAGAAAGAACTATTGCTTCAGTTCTAGCCATTATTTTAGGATCTATATTAACATTATTAAGTCCCATTTTAGATGCTCCTGGAAGTAGTTTTAATAAGTTTTCAAGTGGACCTAATTTCTTAATTTGTTTAGTTGTTTTTAAGAAATCTTCAAGATCAAACTTACCTCTTTGCATCTTTTTAGCAGTACTCATCATTTCATCTTGATCAAGTTCAGCTTCAGTCTTCTCTATTATCGAAAGTAAATCTCCCATACCAAGAATTCTATCAGCTATACGTTCAGGATAAAATTCACTAATACCATCTAACTTTTCAGAGTCTCCTATTAACTTAATTGGTATATTAGTAAGATGTCTAAGTGATAAAGCAACACCACCCTTAGTGTCTCCATCCATCTTAGTAAGAACACAACCAGTAAGTTTAAGTTTTTCATTAAATCCAGTAATTACATTAATAGCATCTTGTCCCATCATAGCATCTATTACAAGTAATTCTTCATTTGGTTTAACTTCAGTTTCTATATTAACAAGCTCGTCCATAAGTGCTTCATCTATTTGAAGACGGCCAGCTGTATCTATTAATATATAATCATATCCTTTACTTTTAGCATACTCTATACCACGTTTTGATATCTCTACAGGATTTCCTTTTCCTTCTTCATAAACTTCAATATTAAGTTGTTTTCCAATATCTTTAAGTTGATCTATAGCGGCAGGTCTATAAACATCACATGCTATAAACATAGGTTTCTTATGATGCTTCTTACGTACCATATTACCTATCTTACCTATAGTAGTAGTTTTACCACCACCTTGAAGACCAACAACCATAACTATAGTTGGATTCTTATTTACTTCTAAAGGAGCACTATCTCCTCCAAGAAGATTAACAAGCTCATCTTTTAAGATTTTAACAAACATGTCTCCTGGTTTAATACTCTTTCTAACTTCTTCACCAAGAGCCTTTTCTTTAACACTATCTATAAATTCACGAACGATTTTAACATTAACATCAGCTTCTAATAAACAAAGTCTAATCTCACGAGTAATATCACTAATATTATCTTCATTTATTACACCTTTAGATTTAATATTACTAACTACTTTTTGTAATCTTTCACTCAAGTTTTCAAACATAAAATCTATCCTCCCGTATAAATATTATAACAAACATTACAAGTATTATAAAGAAAAACTTACTACTTTCTTAACTCTAGCTATATCTTCCAATAAATATAAAAACACAATTATTAACTAATTTATAAGAATAATGAATTCAAATCAAAATATTATATAAACAAATTAAATGGTCCAATATTCATGTACTTATTTCTTAATAAAAACTATAAAATAATAGCTTTATTCAAAAGAAAAGAAGTAAACTCTAAGTTATAAGAACTAATTCAGAATATACTTTTACTTTGACGAATAAATAAAATGTTAAAAGTTCCATTTTTATTTATATTTTTTTCCTAACAACGTACCATCAACTTTATAAAGACCTACTCCATCTATAGAAGAAAGCATTTTTAAATATCTATCTAATAAATCATCTATTGATACAAAAGCAGGTATTTCACATAATTCATCTATTGGCTCATAAGGAGCAAAATCCTCCATAAAAAGTTCAAGTGTAGGACTATACATTCCAAGTTTATAAGAACCATCTTTATAATAATATACTATTCTATAACCATCTTTAGCTTCCACAAAGTTATAATCATATATTAATTCATCAACATATACTTCTCTATCATCTACTTTTGATACATTATTTCTAATAAGCTTTTCTATGCATGTACCATCAACTTTATATATTGCTACTCCCAAAGCTTTATCATTTATCAATAAAAATCTATTTAATAAATCATTTATATTAGTAAATTTATAATTATCAAATTTTAATGCAAAATCTTCTATATTCTTAGCATAATATCCCCTTTGAGGAACTTCGTGATAAATATCATATATATATACTATTCTATACCCTTCGTCATATATTACATTTTTTTCATATCTACATAATTCACTTTTGTCTATTTTCATTAACTACTCCTTTAATTTAAAAATAATAATCACATAATCTTAATACCATTTGTAAAAAACTTTTTGCTTTTTGATATTACCTTCATTGCAGTTTCACAATATTCATCATCTGAAATATCTAAACCATAATAAAACCTATCATCTAATCCTTTAAAAACCGAAAAATCATATTTAGATAGAATAAATATTTTATCAATCATAGTAAAATATGTTTTTAAAGGTGAACTAACCATCCTTCCATTATAATGATACCCCCTAATATTTCTTTTTAAAATTTCAAAATCAAATAATTCTACTAAGTTATTTACAGCACTCTTTATATAGAGCAACAAAGAGGAAATCTCTAATATTGATTTAATTTCTGCAAATCTTTCAGCAGGAGCACATTCATATAATTTATCATCGTATATAATATCACATCTATTTATTTGTGAATCTCTAATAATGTTAGAATCAAAATTATCAACATTAATATATTTTTGCTGAATAGCATGTTCAACCTCATGAAAAATAACTTGAATAATTCTTAAATTTATATATAATATCTTTTCAAAATCATCCAAAACCAATATTTCACTATTTATATCTACTATCATTTTTTTTAAAACATTTTCAAAAAGAAGAATTTTCTTTTTATTAATAGAATAAGAAGCAAGAATATTGCTTCCTATTCTATTGATTTCTATATTGCTTATATAATCATTTAATTGCTTATCTATAATTATAAACTCAATAATTCTATAAATGTCATAAATATTAATAATTTGATGTGCTTTAGATTTATCAAAAACAATTTTTAAAATACTTTCCATACGTTTATATCTTTTTAATGTGCTATATAGCCAATAATTATTTTTTTAATTTTAAAATCATTTGTTTTTCTTGTTTAGAATTTATTAAATCTATTTCTTCTTCAGTAAATGATATAGAACTTGAATATTTAAGCCAAGGATTATATCAAGGCCTTCCATATGATTTTTCGTCTTCCGGTTCTCTTCCAGGTCTAGGATCATTTACGTTATCATGACCATGACCTTTTGTCCAATCGCCTTCTGTTGGAGTATATATATCGCCCTTTTCTACATCAATATATACATCAATACCATCATCATTCATACACTCTGCTGACTCCAAATAATCAGCATATGCTTGACAATCTCCATTAAAATCATCCAAAGTTTTTCTAGCCATTAATTCATCTCCCTTACTTTTTTGATAATAACACATTAAAACTCCTTTCACCAATTAAATTAATAATATCAAACAATATTTTCTCCTAATAAAATAATAAATTAAAAATAAGTAAAAATCAAGTTAACAAATAATTAATCTTAAGATCTAATTACAAATATACTTTAATAAATAATAATGCAAAAAAAGAAAACGCATTAAGCATTTTCTTCTTCATCATTTTCTTTTTCTGGTTCAGCCATTGCATCAACTACTTCTTCATTTTTATCATCAGTTAAGAACTTTTCTTCTAATACTTCAGCAGCATCATCATCTAAAAGTTCATTCTTTAATATAACTTCGATATTGTTGTATTGTTTAGCACCTGTACCAGCAGGAATTAATTTACCTAAGATAACATTTTCTTTAAGTCCATGTAACATATCCATCTTACCACGAGTAGCAGCATCTGTTAAGATTCTTGTAGTTTCTTGGAATGATGCAGCTGATAAGAATGAATCAGTTTCTAATGAAGCTTTAGTTATACCTAACATAATTGGTTTTCCAGTAGCTGGAACTCCACCTGATAAGATAACTGGTTTATTGATTTCAGCAAATTCTCTTAGAGGAACTGTAAGTCCTTCAATAAGATTTGTATCTCCTGGATCAACAACTTTAATCTTAGTAATCATTCTTCTAACAACTGTTTCAACATGTTTATCTGAAACATCAACACCTTGACTCTTATAAACTTTTTGAATTTCTTTTAAGATGTAACCTTGTACTGTAGTTGGGTCAGTAACAGCAAGTAATTCTTTTGGAGATATACTTCCTTCTGTTAATGGGTCTCCAGCATTTACAACGTCACCCTTTTCAACTCTAAGTTTAGCATTGTATTGAGTAACATGTTCACGAGTTTCAACATCGTTAGTAATATATATTTTAAATCTATTGTTCTTATCATCAGTAATCTTAGTAATTTTACCATTGATTTCAGCGATAGTAGCTTTAGCTTTAGGAATACGAGCTTCGAAAAGTTCTTCAACTCTTGGAAGACCTTGAGTGATATCTGCAGCTGATGCAACACCACCTGTATGGAATGTACGCATTGTTAATTGTGTACCTGGCTCACCGATTGATTGAGCAGCCATAATACCAGTAGCTTCACCTACTTCTACTAGGTTACCAGTAGCAAGGTTGATACCATAACATTTTTGACATACACCATTAGTACACTTACAAGTAAGTACACTTCTGATTTCCATCTTAGTAATTCCAGCTTTTTCTATCTTATCAGCAATCTTTTCAGTAATAAGTGCTCCCTTATCAACTAATACTTCTTTAGTTTCAGGATTTAATACTTTTTGATTTGAGAAACGACCTGTTATTCTATCTTTAAAGCTTTCAATAACAGCTCCACTCTTTTCATCAGTGAATGCTTCAACTTCAATACCTTGAATAGTTCCACAATCTTCTTCACGTACAATTATATCTTGTACTACGTCAACTAAACGTCTTGTTAAGTAACCTGCATCTGCAGTCTTAAGAGCTGTATCGGCAGTTCCTTTTCTAGATCCGTGTGTTGATAAGAAGAACTCTTGAACGTCTAATCCTTCACGGAATGAAGCTAAGATTGGAATTTCTACTTGACCACCATCTGGTTTAGCCATAATACCACGCATACCAGCAAGTTGTCCTAATTGGTTCGCAGAACCTCTGGCTCCAGAGTTAATAATCATTGATAATGGATTTTCTACATCTTGTTTTAATAATTCACCTAATTTACCTTGAACATTATTTGTAGCATCTGTCCATAATTTAATAACTTTATTATGTCTTTCTTCATCAGTTATAAGACCACGTTTAAATTGTTTATTGATTTTTTCAATAGTTGCATTTGTTTCTTCAATAATAGCTTCTTTTTCATGGTTAACTGGTATATCAGAAAGTGAAATTGTTATACCAGATTTAGTACTATATTTAAACCCTAAATCTTTTAATTTATCTAAGAAAATTGATGTTTCTGTAGTTTTATATCTCTTAAATATTTGAGCAATTATTTTTCCTAAATCTTTTTTAATTAAAGCAGGAATTAATGGTAATTTAGCAACTTCTTCTGGAAGATTCTTACCTTTTTCAATAAAGAATTTATCTGGAGTCATAACTTCGATATTTTCTTTACTTCCTTCGTTAATATAAGGATAAGTATCTGGGAATATTTCATTGAATATTATTTTACCAGCAGTTGTTACTATATATTTTTCTTTTTGCTCATCTGTCCAAACTTTATGTTTAAATTCCTTAGTTGGAATACATACTCTAGTATGAAGAGTAATATCACGTCTTTCATAAGCCATTAATACTTCGTTTGGATCTTTATAAGCTTTACCTTCATTAGGTTCACCAGCAAGTTCTAATGTTAAATAATAGTTACCTAATACCATATCTTGAGATGGTGTAACGATTGGTTTTCCATCTTTAGGATCAAGAATGTTATTAGCACCTAACATTAATAATCTAGCTTCAGCTTGTGCTTCTTCACTAATTGGAATATGGATAGCCATTTGGTCACCATCGAAGTCAGCATTGAATCCACTACAAACTAGTGGGTGTAATCTTAATGCTTTTCCACTAACTAAAACTGGTTCGAATGCTTGAATAGAAAGTCTATGTAGTGTTGGGGCACGGTTTAATAATACTGGATGTTCACGAATAACATCTTCTACTACATCCCATACTCTTTCATCTTGTACATCTATTATTTTCTTAGCAGCTTTAATATTATGAGCTATTCCTCTTTCAACTAATTGTTGCATAACATATGGTTTGAATAATTCAAGAGCCATATCTTTAGGTACACCACATTGATACATTTTAAGACTAGGTCCTACTACGATAACTGAACGACCACTATAGTCAACACGTTTACCTAATAGGTTTTGTCTAAATCTACCTTGTTTACCTTTTAACATTGATGATAATGATTTAAGTGGTCTATTTCCTACACCAGAAACACTTCTACCACGTCTTCCATTATCAATTAAAGCATCTACTGCTTCTTGAAGCATACGTTTTTCATTTTGAACAATGATAGTTGGAGCTTCAAGTTCTAATAATTTTTTAAGACGATTATTTCTATTAATAATTCTTCTATATAAATCATTTAAATCTGAAGTAGCAAATCTTCCACCTGGAAGTTGAATCATAGGTCTTAAATCTGGTGGAATTACTGGAAGTACATCTAGTATCATCCATTCAGGTCTTTGACCACTTTCAAGGAATGAATTTAAACAGTCAAGTCTCTTAACTAATCTAATTTTCTTTTGTCCTTGAGATTTTTCTACTTCTTTCTTTAATTCTTCTACTTCTTTTTCAAGATCAACTTCAGTAAGTAATTGTTTAATTGCTTCAGCACCCATACCTACTTTGAATTCATCACCATATTTTTCATAATATGCTCTGTATTCTTTATCAGATAATGTTTGCTTTTTAGCAAGAGGTGCAATTCCTGGATCAAGTACTATATAGCTTACGAAATATAATACTTCTTCAAGTTCACGAGGACTAATATCAAGTACAAGTCCCATTTTAGGAGGTACACCTTTTGCATACCAAATGTGGCTAACAGGACTAGCAAGTTCAATATGTCCCATTCTTTCTCTACGTACTTTAGCACGAGTTACTTCTACACCACATCTATCACAAATAACGTTTTTATATCTTAATCTTTTATATTTTTTACAACTACATTCAAAGTCTTTTGTTGGACCGAATATCTTTTCACAGAAAAGTCCATCTCTTTCAGGGTTTAAAGTTCTATAGTTAATAGTTTCTGGTTTTTTAACTTCACCATAAGACCATTCACGAATCTTTTCAGGAGAAGCTATACCAATGCGAATTCCATCAAATTCATTAACTTCCATCATTATTCTTCACCCCTTTCGTAAGCATCATCTTGATAGTCATCAAGACCATACTCTTCTTCATATTCAAGATCTTCATCAGTAGGTTCTAAATCTTCTAGATTTTCATCCTTAACATCTTCATAATCGGATTCTTCTGTATTAACACTTTCAGTATCTTCTGCTTTACTAATTTCTTCGATTGATACTGGAGTATCTTCTTTATCTTCATCATCTTCAAATTCTTTAACATCTTTTAGTGATCCATCTTTATTAACTATTTGAATATCTAAACCTAATGCCTGGAATTCTTTAATTAATACTCTAAATGATTCTGGGACACCTGGTGTTGGGATTGGTTTTCCTTTAACTAATGCTTCATAAACTCTAACTCTTCCAACTACATCATCTGATTTAATTGTAAGAACTTCTTGTAAGATATGAGCAGCACCATAAGCATATAATGCCCAAACTTCCATTTCTCCAAATCTTTGACCACCGAATTGAGCTTTACCACCTAAAGGTTGTTGTGTAACCATACTATAAGGTCCTGTAGCACGAGCATGAATCTTATCATCAACCATGTGTACAAGTCTTATCATGTACATAACACCAACAGATACTCTCTTATCGAATCTTTCACCTGTACGTCCATCATATAACCAAGTCTTATAATCAGGATCAAGTCCAGCTTCCTCTACTTCTTCTTGAATATCTTTTTCAGTAGCACTATCGAATATTGGTGTAGCATAATGAACACCTAATTTCTTACCAGCCATACCTAAGTGTAACTCTAAGATTTGTCCTAAATTCATACGAGAAGGAACACCTAAAGGGTTTAAGATTACATCTACTGGAGTACCATCTGGTAAATATGGCATATCTTCTGAAGGAAGAATTAATGAACAAACACCTTTGTTTCCGTGACGTCCAGCCATCTTATCTCCAACTTGAATCTTTCTCTTCTTAACTATATATACACGAACTACTTTTGAAACTCCAGCAGGAAGTTCATCAGAGTTTTCTTTAGTGAATATTTGAACATCATGTACAATTCCTGAACATCCGTGGCTAACACGAAGTGATGTATCACGAACTTCACGAGTCTTTTCACCAAATATTGCATGTAATAATTTTTCTTCACTTGATAATTCTTGCATTCCTTTAGGAGTAACTTTACCAACAAGAATATCATTTTCTTTTATTTCAGTACCAATTCTTACTATACCATTTGCATCTAAATTCTTACGAGCATCTTCACTAATATTTGGAATATCTCTTGTGAATTCTTCTGGTCCAAGTTTAGTATCACGGCACTCTATTTCTTTCATTTCAATGTGAACTGATGTAAGAACATCATCACGAACTATTCTTTCATTTAGAATAACTGCATCTTCATAGTTATAACCATTGTAAGTCATGAATGCTACAACTAAGTTTTTACCTAAACCTATTTCTCCTTTATCAGTAGAAGGTCCATCTGCAATTATTTCTCCTTTATGAACTTGTTCACCTTTCTTAACGATTGGTCTTTGATTATAACAAGTTTCATTATTACTTCTTTGATAACTAACTAGTTCATAAGTATGTTTTTCTTCTAAACCTTTAACTATGATCTTTTTAGCATCAACGTATTCAACTACACCATCTAAGTCACATACTACTGAACAACCAGAATCACGAGCTATAGCAGCTTCTACTCCAGTTCCTACAATAGGAGCTTCTGTAATCATTAGTGGTACAGCTTGTCTTTGCATGTTTGCACCCATTAGTGTACGGTTAGCATCATCATGTTCCATAAACGGAATCATACTTGTTGTAACAGATACAATTTGTGATGGTGAAACATCTATATAATCAACCTTCTCACGAGGAACGATCATATTATCTTTATTATATCTAACTGGAACTGTTTCAGAACTTATATATCCATTATCATCAACATCAATTGTTGCTTGACTAATGTAATAATCTTCTTCTTCATCAGCAGTCATGTATACTATTTCATCAGTTATTTTATTATCAACAACTTTTCTATATGGGGTCATTATAAATCCATATTCATTAATTCTAGCATAACTAGCAAGTGATGTAATAAGTCCAATGTTTTGACCTTCTGGAGTTTCAATAGGACAAATTCTACCATAGTGAGATGGATTAACATCACGAACTTCCATACCAGCTCTATCTCTTGATAAACCACCTGGACCTAAAGCACTAAGTCTACGTTTATCATTTAATTCTGATAATGGGTTTATTTGATCCATAAATTTAGAAAGTTGACTGCTACCAAAGAATTCTTTTAAAGAAGCAGTAACTGGTCTAATATTAATTAATGATTTTGGAGTAACAGCATCAATCTCTTGAGTAGACATCTTATCTCTAATTTGTCTTTCCATACGTGCAATACCAATTCTAAATTGATTTTGAATTAATTCTCCTACTTGTCTTACACGTCTATTTCCTAAGTGATCTATTTCATCATATTTACCAACACCATATAATAAACAAATATAATATGAAAGTGATGCATAAACATCAGATATAGTTAATCTCTTAGTATCAATAGTTTGATCATTACCTATAATCTTAATAACTTTTTCATCTTCATCATTAGAATACACAAGAATTTCTTGTATCTTATTGTATGTATCCAATTCTTCATTAATAGTTACTTCTTTTACTCCATATCCATTTTCAAAATATGGTTTAATAGTTTCAAGAATATCTTTAGTAATTACTGTTCCTTTTTTAACAATAACTTCTCCATCAATTTCAATATCTTGAGCTATTTTAGCATTAAGAAGTCTATCTAATACATTAAGTTTTTTATTGAATTTATATCTACCAACTTTACCTAAATCATATCTAAATTTATCAAAAAATCTAACGATTAATTGGTTTTTAGCTGAATCTAATGTAGCTGGTTCACCTGGTCTTAATTTTTCATATATTTCAATTAATGCTTCATCAGTATTCTTAGTAGAATCTTTTTCTAAAGTATTAATTAAATATTCATCTTGACCAAATAATTCTAAAATTTCATCGTCGCTTGAAAGTCCTAAAGCTCTTAATAATGTAGTAACAGGAACTTTACGAGTTCTATCTATTCTTACATATAAGATTCCTCTAGCATCAAGTTCATATTCAAGCCAAGTACCTTTATTAGGTCTAACTTCACTTGTAATGATATTTCTACCACTCTTATCTACTTCATTCTTGTAATAACAAGATGGTCCCATAACAAGTTGTGAGTTGATAACTCTCTCTGCTCCATTAATTATGAATGAACCAGTATCAGTCATTAAAGGCATATCACCTAAGAATACTTCTTGTTCCTTAACTTCACCAGTCTCATTAATAAATAATCTAGCTTTTACTTTTAAAGGTGCAGAATATGTAACTTTTCTTTCACGACTTTCTTTAACAGAATATTTAGGCTCATCAAAATAATAATCACCAAATTCTAGTG
>CAVDFY010000066.1:0-11489 GCA_963607925.1 bacterium | reverse complement strand
CAATTGAATTTTCTAGGTATTTTATAATTTTATATATAATTTAATTTTTTTACATATCATTTAAGTCTACATTTTCTTCAGCAAGTATATCTTTAAATAGTTCTTTGAATCTTGCAATTTCTTTTACTTTAGCATCTTCATATACTACTTTAGTTCTACATATTGCTTTATAAAAATGTTTCATTGTTACTACTGGACTATTTTCATATGAAGCAAGTGAGAATGCACTCATTACTATTGTTAAAGCAACATCTGGATATCTATTACCTATTTCATAGATTCTTTTGTATTCATCTGTTAATTGAACAATGAATCTAAATATTTTTTCTTTTAAATAATCAGTGTATTCTAATTTTACACCTGTTCTCTTTTCATATTTAGGATATGTTCCAAGTAATATCTTAGTACATTGATCTTCATCTGGTTCAGCAACATCTACTTTTAAGAAACGTCTTAAGAAGGCTCTATCTCTTAAAATATATGCTTCATATTCTTCATATGTTGTAGCACCGATCATTTTAATATCACCACGGTCTAGACCTGGCTTTAACATATTGGCAAAGTCTATACTCATATTAGTAGTATTTCTATTTACTAAAAGGTGAACTTCATCTATGAATAATATAATATTCTTTTTAGTTTTTAATTCATCAACTAATAATTGAAGTCTATTTTCAGATTGTCCTTCACCTACTTTTGTTTCACCAAGTAAACTTGAAATATTGACTTTTATCAATTCGTATGGTTTTAATGCGTTAGGTATCATACCATTTTTCATTCTGTATCCAATACCTTCTACTATTGCTGTTTTACCTACACCAGCTTTACCTACTAAAAGAGCACTCTTTTCTGGTGTTAAAAGTATTACAATAGCTTGTTCTATTTCACTATCTCTTCCGATAGCTGGATTTGTTACATATTCTTTTCTACTTAAGTTTTCACCATACATTTCTAAAATACTAATATTATTAGGGTTACTTGGATTAGTTTTTTGCACTTCTACATTATTAATATTTGTATTAGTATTTTGATTAACATTGCTTAAATCTACCATTTCTATATTATTATTCATACTTTTCCCTCTTAATTCATATTAATTTTATCAATTTTTATAATAAAAGTCCATATTTTTGTTGACAAATATAAAATGATAATCTATAATTATTTATGCAAGTGCCTGATTAGCTCAGTCGGTAGAGCGCACGGCTGTTAACCGTTAGGTCGCAGGTCCGAGTCCTGCATCAGGCGCCAGTTGAATATTAACTCTAGATTTTCTAGAGTTTTTTTCTTGGGTTAAAAGCTGTGCAATAAATTTAAAATAAACAAAAATAATATTCCAGTTACAAGAGGTATAAAGAAACTATAAATCATCCATTTAGTACCTACTTCACTTTTTATAGTAGCAAGTGTTGTTCCGCATGGGAAATGCATTATAGAAAATAATATAGTAGAAAGTGCTGTCATATAAGTCCAACTATTGTTAATGAGTACTTCTTTTATTATTAAATAGTTAGATATCATTGGTACATTTTTACTTCCTAGATATCCCATTATAATTATTGGCAAAACTATTTCATTAGCTGGAAGAGCTAAAAAGAATGATAAAAGTATTACACCATCTAATCCTAATAGTTTTCCAAATGGCTCTAAAAAGTTACTTACAATTTTAAATAAAGATAAATTCCCTATAGTAGTATTAGTCATAAAATAAATAATAATACCACATGGTATTGAGACTAATACTGCTTTTTTTAATATAGATAAAGATTTATAAATCAAACTATTCTTTAATACTTTTTTAAATTTTACTTTTTTATAGTCTGGAAGTTCTAATATAAAAAATCCATTGTATCCTTTTAATATAGTTTTAGATAAAATAAACGATGTTAATAGAGATATTAAAATGGCTAAAATAACAAATAATGTTAAATAAAGCGATACTTGTAATTTATTATTTGAATTAGTAAAGAACATTGTAATTAGTGCAATTATCATTGGGAATCTTCCATTGCAAGGTATGAATGAATTTGTTAAAATAGCAATTAATTTATCTCTTTTACTATCTATTATTCTACTTCCTACTACTGCGCAAGCATTGCATCCAAAACCTGAACATATTGTTAGTGCTTGCTTTCCATGACATCCTGAACATTTAAACACTTTATCAAAATTAAATGCAAGTCTTGGTAATATTCCACTTTCTTCAGCATAAGTAAATAAGAAGAAAAATATTACAAGTGGTGGAAACATAACTGAAACTATAAAACTTACAACTCTATAAATTCCATAGATTATAGGTTCAAATATATATGACGGAATTTTTAATACTTTTGCAAAACTTACTAAACATATTTCAAATTTATTAAAAATTAAACTTAGTAACTCACTTGGATAGTTAGCAAGTACTATGGTTATAAAAAATATGCCAAACATTATTACAAACATTATTGGTAAAGCATATATTTTTTTAGAAAACACTTTATCAATAGTACCAATCTCTTTTTCTTTAGATGTTTCTACTACTTCATTATAAATATTTTTAGATATATTATTTAATAAATTAGATACACTATCTGATATTTCTTCAGAGTTTACATGCATCAAATAGTTTTGTATATCTTTATTAATTATGTCTAACTTATATTTTGTTTTAATCGAGTTTACTAATGTTATATCTTTTTCTAAAAGTTTTAATGCTATAAATCTACTTTTAAATTGATGAGTTAGATACTCAAATATATCAGATATACCTTTTTCTATATTATAGTCATATACATAAGTATAACTACTTTTACTATTTTCATCTAATGATTCTATCAATTCTTTAATACCTATATTTTTAGATGCAGAACATTTTATTACTTTTATACCTAGTATTTCACTTAACCTTTTATCATTAACTTTTATACCTTTTATATCAAGTTCATCTATCATATTTAAACATAATATTATATTTTTATTAATTTCTAATATTTGAAGTAGTAAATGTAAATTTTTTTCTATATTTGATGAATCCATTACATATATTATTTTTTCATATTGTTCAAATAAAAGAGAGTCTTTCGCTACTATTTCTTCATCACTAAGACTAGATAACGAATATATACCAGGTAAATCTATTAAAGTATAACTCGTATTTATTATATTCTTTCTTGCTAGTTTTACAGTTTTACCTGTCCAGTTTCCAGTGTGTTCATGTGAGTGAGTTAATATATTAAAAATAGAAGATTTTCCTACATTAGGATTTCCAACTAAAAGAATATTTTTATTCATAATGAACCTCTATATTAACTGCATCTTCGTCCCTTAAAGCTAGAAATGTATTCTTTATTTTATAACACTTTGGATTTTTATATATAGAATCAAACATTTTATATATACTTTCTCCAGGTATAAAACCTAAATCATATAGTCTTCTTTTTTTAATTCCATGTAAAGATATATTATCTATGATTGCCTTTTTATTAAGTTCTAAATCACATAAATTCATATAATCTCCTTCTTTAGTAATATATGTTTCGTAAGATTTTTTGTACTTAAAACATATTATTAAATATGAAGCAGAGTTATGATGATATATTTAATACTAATCCTAGATATTCAACTACAGTTGGATTTATTTTAGGTTTAGTGTTAGTTGATAGTTTAACTGCTCCTGAACAAAATATGTTGGGAAACTGGATTATTCTTATAGGCCAAACTATTCTTACGAATGCTGCTAGTCAAAATATAATAGAATCTAGAATTAATGGTGGTATTATTAATATTAATTCTAAAGAAGTTAAATGTTTATATAATCCAGTTATTTATGATATAGAAAAAATAAGAAAGATTATTAGAGAGGTTTATCCTTCTAGTAATAGTGATATAGATGTTTTAAAAAAAGCAATTGAAGAGTTAAATAAAAAATTAGATGAATTAAAAAAAGGTAGTTAATCTATAATTACCTTTGCCATATCACTTTTACTACCAGTTATTTTTACAGTATATCTTTCTAATTCATCATTATCGTATATTTTTCCTTCTTTTAAGTCGTCAATATATACGCTTAAACGATCTCTTTTATTTAGTTTTAATGATATATAAATATTATCTGAGCCTTTCTTTATAAAATAGTCATAATAACATTCATAATATTTTACTTCTACGCCTATTTTGCCTTTCATAGATTCATCGTATTCTACTATATATTTAGTTTTATAATTACTATTAAATGTAATATATAATGGTTTATTATCACTTGGCATTTTATATGTTGTGAATGATCTTGTCATAGTATATTTATCACTAACATCATGAGTTGTTTTAATTTCAGATATTTCTTTTAGAGATAGTGTTACTCCGAATGCTATAACAACTATAAATGCTATTATAAATATTAGTGACCATTTTAAACTTATTTTCTTTCTAAAAATACTTTTATTAATTAATATAACCATAGTTAATACTAGTAGTACTATTCCAAGTAATGCAATATTAATTCCATATAGTTTTACACCATCTAAGAAAGCAAATATAGAGGCCATAAAGACAATTACTAACCATAACCATATAAATAGTAGTATTATTGTTAAAAGTACTCCTAAAGTCTTATAAATGATTCTTTTTATTCTAGTACTTTTACTTTCAAATATTTTTTTCTCAGTTACTATTTCAGTTACATTACTTATTTCTTCTTTAGATTCTTCTATAACTTCTTCTATATTATTTTTTAAAGTATCTTTTCTTTTAATTTTATTTTTAATTCTAGAAAGTAAACTTTCTTTTTTAATTTTCTCTTTTTTTACTTTTTCTTTTTTCTCTTTTTTAGGTTTATCTTTCTTTTTAAATTTATTCTTTATACTCTTTATAATATTATTTACTTTATCTTTTAGTTTATTATTCTTTTTAAGATTCTCTATTTCTCTTTTAGCAACTTCTTCTGGTTTACCTAAATCTTTAAGAATACTTGTTATTTTTCTTTTTTTACTTTTTTCTTCTTCAATAATATCATAATACTTAGAAACTATTTTATCTCTATTCTTTTTACTAAGTTTACTAAGATTAAGTTCTAATGCAATTAAAAATTTTTGATCTTTTTTCATAGCTTTTTTCTCCAATATAGTACATATTATTATAATATATTATATTTTTTAGTCAAACTTTTTATTAATTTCTTTTGTAATTATTTTCTTTAATTTTTTAAATAGATTATTTATTGCATCTTTAATAGCATCTAATAATTTATCTATTAGTTCTTCTATGAATGATTTTTCTTCTTTGCTATTATCTGTTTTAGTATCTTTTACTTCTTCTTTAGTAGTACTATTTGTTTGATTTTGTACTTCATCACTCCATACTCCAAGTTTTGCTTCTTTGGCTTTTTCTTCTTCTTGCTGTAATTCTTCTGTGTACATATATTTACCATATAGGTATGCTACTTTAGCGTATCCTTTTTCTATTAATTCTTTTTGAAGTAGTGAATCGTCTACAAATATCCATCCAAGTGCTCTTTCATATTTATCAGTTTTAGAGCTACCGCTATCATATTCAATTTCAAGTTTCTTTGCATTTTTAACTCTATTACATGTATAATCACTTGCTTCTTTTCCATATGGTTCTACTCCCTTTTTAGGATGTTTAGTTTCAGGAGTATCTACTGCTAAAAACCTTACTGTTGTTTTCTTTCCATCTATCAATACTTTTATTGTATCTCCATCAACACAAGATTCAAATGTTACCTCTTTTCTTTCAGCATATACATTTGTTAAAAAAAATAAAAAACTTAAAAACACTATTACTATCTTTTTCATAATAATATTTTATCACAATTTATATACTTAAAAAAGAACTTTGTAAATTAAAAAGATTAACTTTCGTTAATCTTTGTTTTAACTTAACTCACTAAGTTTATTATTATATTTAGTATATGATTTTTCTATTTTTTTATCTTCTTCTACTGGTACTGTATACCAACCTTTTTCAAACATTAAATTGAATATATCACGAGCCATATCTTTAGTGTCTTCAAATATACTCATTACTTTTTTATATAAGTATTTATTACTCATTTCATTTATAGCAACACTATAACTATTAGATATATTTTTTTCTGATAAAAGAATATCATTTAGTATATCTTCTTCGCTCATACATTCATCTTTTGGTGTTTGCTCACATTTGTTTTTTATTTCTTCCATAATATCCTCCTACTCTAAAACTTCCAGTAAATCTTTATAATGTTTAAAATGCATTTTCTTTATTTTAGTTAATAAATCTATTATTTTTTCGTCCTCTACACATTCTAAATATGCATATACTTTTTTATTCATAATAAAATTCCAATTAAGCATGTCTTCTATATATAATAAGTCTTTTATTGATATTACATTAGGTACTTCTTTCATTATTTTTCCTCCTAGTTATATTATTTACAAATGTGTATATAATAATAGTGTAAAATTTTTCCAAAAAAGTTTTATAAAATTAGCACTTACTATTGACAAGTGCTAATTATTGAGTATAATTATAATTGTTAGGAGATGAAAATAATGAGTTTATTACCAGAAAAGTTTTATTTAGATAATTTCTTTGATGATTTTGTACCAACAATGCCAAAAATGCCAAAGAATGACATGAAATGCGACATTTATGAAAAAGGTGGTAAAATTCATATTGATATGGATGTTCCAGGATTTAATAAGGAAGATGTTAAAATCGACTTAGATGATGGAATTCTTACTGTTGTAGCTACTAAACATGAAGAAAAAGAAGATAAAGAAAAGAATTACTATCGTAAAGAAAGATCATTTGGTACATTTAGAAGACAATTTAACGTTGGTAACGTTAATGAAAAATCTATTGAAGCACATTTCAATAATGGTGTTTTAAAGATTAACTTCCCTAAAGAAGAACAAAAACAATCAAAGAAATTCATTGATATAAAATAAGTAATTAAAATCAAAGGTACTTCAAATGAAGTATCTTTTTTATGCATTAAAAAAGACCTTTCGGTCTATTTTGTAACATTAAATCTAAATAAGCAAATATCTCCATCTTGCATTACGTATTCTTTTCCTTCAAGTCTTGCTTTACCTGCTTCTTTTACTTTTAGTTCACTTCCATAGCTTACTAAATCATCATAACTCATTACTTCTGCTTTTATGAATCCACGTTCGAAATCTGTATGAATAAGTCCTGCACATTCAGGTGCTTTCATTCCATCTTTAAATGTCCACGCTCTTACTTCATCTTTACCTACTGTAAAGAATGTCTTAAGTCCAAGTAAATGATATGTGTTATGAATTAGTTGGTCTAAACCACTATTTTGAATTCCTAAATCTCTTAAGAATTCTTGTTTAGACTCTTCATCTAACTCTGAAAGTTCGCTCTCTATTTTAGCACACATAAGTACTACGCTTGCGTTTTCTTTAGCAGCATATTCACGTACTTTATTTACATATTCATTATCTTTTGATAGTAAATCTTCTTCTGATACGTTTGCTAAATAAATAAACGGTTTTTGTGTTATTAGATTATATGTTTTAATTAATTTATTTTCTTTTTCATCAAATGTTTCTAATCTAAGCATTTTTCCACTACTTAGAATTCCTTGTAATTTTTTTAGAAGTGCAACTTCGTAAAGTGCTTCTTTATCATTTGATGTTACTGCTTTCTTTTCTATTCTTGATAGTCTTCCTTCTACTATTTCAAGGTCACTTAGAATAAGTTCATAGTTAACTATTTCTATATCACGTACTGGGTCAATATTACCCTCTACATGAATAATATCTTTATTTTCAAAACATCTTACTACTTGTACAATTGCATCAACTTCACGAATGTTTGCTAAGAATTTATTTCCTAATCCTTCTCCAGTTGACGCTCCTTTTACTAAACCAGCTATATCAATAAATTCGTATTGAGTTGGTATTAATCTTTCTGGCATATACATGTCATTTAATGTTTCTAATCTTTTATCTGGTACAGTAACTACTCCAACATTTGGATCAATTGTTGCGAATGGATAGTTAGCTGCTAAGATATTCTTTTTTGTTATTGCGTTAAATAATGTACTTTTTCCTACGTTTGGAAGACCTATAATTCCTGCTTTAAGCGCCATATGTTACCCCCGGTAATGTATTAATTCCTATTGGTAGTCCAACTAAGTACCATGCTACTAACACTACTGCCCAAATAACAGTTATATATGTTGCATATGGTATCATGTATTTTGCACTACCAAATAATGTAATTGTTTCATTGCTTTTATTATATTTTTCTAAGAATGCTATATATATTACATAGTACATAAATAATGGTGTAAGTCCTTTAGTTACTGAATCTGCTGCTGAAAAAATTACTTGTGCAAACTCTGGACTTATACTTTCTGCCATTAATACTGTTACTGTGTTTCCTGATAGCATACTCCATTTTAATGTTGAGCTTGGACAGAATATATTAACTATTGCCACTAATGCAAATACTGTTAATATTAATCCTACTCCTGAGAACTTTAATCCACCTATTATTTTAGATGTCCATGCTACTAATACCATTCCTATTCCACTTTCATCATAAATATTAATAAATAATGATGCGAAGAATAATAGCACTAATATGCTTCCAATTCCATCTAATGAGTAGCCTAAGCTTTCAGCTATATCATTGTTATTTTTTATTGTTTTTGTCATTAATCCATATCCAAGTCCAATTATTACAAATAATAATGTAACTATAAATATGAATCCTTTATTAAACATAGAATTTACTCCAAAAAGCATATCTATATATTTTGTACTACTTGAATCAAGTAATGCTCCTGATAAAGGTAATCCTGGAATTATCATATAAATAATTATTAATGTATATAAGAATCCGGCACCTAATCCTATAATTAATCCTCTTAATTCTCTATTAGTAATTTTTACTTCTTCTTCCTCTGTTTCTATTCTAGGTAACTTAGGCATTATTTTTTTCTCTGTGATATGAGTAAATACTATAGATGTAATTATTAATACTGCTATCATTATAAATAATGCGAAGAATACTCCAATTTTATATTCTGAATCTGTTACGCTTGCTGCACTTAATGTCATTGTTAATAATGAACTATCATTCGCTGACATAAATACATTTATTCCATATCCAAATGAAAGAGATGCAAACGATACAATAATTCCACCAAGTGGATTTCTTCTTCCATATTTGAATAGTAGTGCTCCTATTGGTAACATAACTACAAATCCTACTTTACCTAATAATGAAAATATTAAACTTAAGAATACTAGTATGTATGTTATTGTGTATCTCTTGGAATTTCTAGTTAGTATCGTGAAGAATGTTTTCATGAAACCAGTTTTTTCTAGAACTCCAATTCCTATAAGAACTATTATAAGTGCACCTAATGGTTCAAAATTAACAAATCCATTAACTGCTGTTGTTATAATATGTTTAATACCTTTAGTACTAAATAAGCTTTTTACTTCTACTACATTGTTAATAAGTTCATTTGATACTTTATTAACTGTTGTATACTCTCCTTGGGTGTTAACTAAATGTAGAAATCCACTTAAAAGTATTGTTACGAAGATTAAAATTATAAAGGTCATTATAGGACTTAATTTTAATTTCTTTTTAAACATTAAATTTCCTCAACTTTCTTTAGTTTTTTATCAAATTCAATTCTATCCATCATTATGCTTCTACCACATTTAATGCATTTAATTTTAATATCAACACCTACTCTTGTGATTTCCCATAGATTTGTTCCACAAGGATGTGGTTTTTTCATAATAACTTTGCTTCCTATTTTATACTCTTTATTCATTTTAATCAACTTTCACTTCTATATTTAATATTTCAAGAACTCTTTCTAAGTCTTTGTCACTATTAAATGGAATGATTATTTTTTTATTTTTAATTTTAACTCTACTACCAATAGCATCTCTCATAGCTTCTTCTACATAACCATAATTATTAACTGGTTTTATTTTTACTACTTCATTTTTTCTTTTGAAGTTTGGATTTTGAGCTAATGCTTCTAAAGCACGAACTGATAAATGTTCTAATTTTATTTTTTCAGCTAGTTCTAAAATTAATTCTTCATTTTCAAGTTTACTTAATACTTTAGCGTGTCCCATTGATATTAATCCGTGTAATATATCATTTTTAACTGATTCTGGTAAGTTTAAAAGTCCTAACATATTTGTTATATAGCTTCTACTTTTACCTATTTTATTAGCTAGTTGTTCTTGAGTAATATTTAATGCTTTGATTAAGTTTGCATACGCTTCTGCTTCTTCGATTGCTGATAAATCTTCACGTTGTATATTTTCAAGAAGAGCTATTTGCATCATTTCTTCATCAGTAAAATCTTTTATAATTGCTGGTATTTTTTCTACCCCAACTAATTCGCAGGCTTTCTTTCTTCTTTCTCCAGCTACTATTTCATAACCTTTTATAGTCTTTTTAACAATAATTGGTTCTAATACACCGAACTCTTTAATTGAGTTTGCTAGTTCTACTAATTTTTCTTGTTCGAAAGTTTTTCTTGGTTGATATGGATTACTTCTAAGTTCACTTACGTTTAATTCAACAATATCTTCTTTTGGAGTATTTTCTACTATTTCTTCAATTGGATCAATTGGATTTACGTATAATGACTCATTACTAAATAATTGTTCTAAACCTCTTCCTAGTGCTTTTCTCTTATTTGTTTCCATTTCTTTCAATCACCTCTTTGGCTAAATTTAAATATGCTAGGGCACCTTTACTTTTTGGATCATATTCTAGTATTGGTTTTCCATGTGATGGTGCTTCTACTAGTTTAACTAATCTAGGAATAATTGTACTAAATACTTTTTCATTAAAGAATTTACGTACATCTTCTACTACTTCTAAACCTAGTAATGTTCTTCCATCTAGCATTGTTAATAAAACTCCCTCTATATCTAAATTTGAGTTAACTTTTTGTTGGATTCTAAGAACTGTATGTAATAATTGATTAACTCCTTCTAATGAGTAGTATTCACATTGAATTGGTATTAACACTGAATCTGATGCAGCTAATGCATTAGTTGTTAATATACCTAAGTTTGGTGGACAATCTATAATTATATAATCATATCTATCTCTAATAGTATCTAATTGTTTTTTTAATTGTTCTGTGATTATAAATTCTTTATCTTGTACACTTATTTGAATTAACTCTATATCTACACCCGCTAAATCTATTAATGCAGGGATAATGCTTAAATTTTTAAATGGTGTTTTAATAATGGTTTCTTTAATATCGCATTCACCCATTATTACATTATATATACTTTTTTTGATTTTACCTCTATCTATCCCAAGTCCAGTTGTACTGTTACTTTGTGGATCTAAGTCAATTAGTAAAACTTTTTTACCTAAGTGCCCTAGGGAACTTGATAAATTTATACTTGTTGTTGTCTTGCCTACTCCACCTTTTTGATTTACTAATGATATTATTTTTCCCACGATAGTTACCT
>CAVDFY010000065.1:0-9620 GCA_963607925.1 bacterium | reverse complement strand
TTTTATAAGTGCTCTTTTTTCTATTCTAGAAACATAACTTCTTGAAATATGTAATTTTTTAGCAATTTCTTTTTGTGTTTTTTGAGCAGTATTTAAAAGCCCATATCGCATTTTAATAATTTCTAATTCGCGAGTACTAAGTACATTTAAATATTTAGATAAATTCCTTATATTATCCTTATATTCAGTTATTTTATCTAAACTTTCAGTATGTTCTTCAAGCACATCTATAAGTGTTATGTCACCTCCATCTTTATCATGAGCAATTACATCATTAAGACTAATATTGTTACTATATTTTTTATTACTACGAAAGAACATAAGTATTTCATTTTCAGCACATTTAGCAGCATAAGTAGTTAATTTAACACCTTTATTAGGACTATAAGAGTCAATTCCTTTAATAAGTCCAATAGTGCCTATACTAATTAGATCATCAGCGCTAGTTCCCTTAGTTTCGTACTTTTTAACTATATGAGCAACTAATCTTAAGTTATGAGTAATTAGTTTACTACGAGCATCTTTATCTCCCTCTAAATGTTTCTTTATATAATATTCTTCTTCATCACTAGAAAGAGGTTCTTCAAAAACATTAAGACTATAACTAGTAGTAAATATCATAATATTTTTAATAAAATTTTTAATTTTTTCAAACATCTAAACCACCTAATTAATGATATGTAAAGCGAACAAATATTATGAAATACTATTTATGCTAGGTAAATAAAGGCTTAATGTTTTTTTATTTAAAAATTTTATTTTTTAGGAATGTAAATTACTTCAACTTTTTCTATTTTTTTATTCAAAAAACATTTACAAAAAAATAGAATAATGCTATTCTTAAGATGGTTATAAAAAATATAACGGTGAAGGTGAGGTAATTAATGGAAAAGGATTTTTTAGACGACATTGTTGTTGTCAAAAGAAGTGGTCAGAGGGTTAGTTTTAATGATGCTAAAATAGCTTTAGCTGTTAAGAAAGGCTTTGATAGCGTATATGAAGAATACGATGAAAAGAACGTTTACAAAGTTAAAGAAAAAGTTTTAGATCAAATCAGAAAAGAATATAAAGATAGAAAGACTATCGGAGTAGAAGATGTTTCTGATGTTATAGAAGAAGTTTTAAAGAAACTTAAATATGAAGAGGTTTATGAATCATTCAAAAACTATAGAGAAAGAAGAGATGCATCAAGAGAAGCATTCGTAGTTAAACAACAACATAAGTTTGTTAAAGCTATTGAATCTTTAGGATTAAAATCAGCTACTGAAGAAAATGCTAAACGTGAAAATGCTAATGTTGATGGAGATGGACCAATGGGAACTATGCTTCACTTTGGATCAACTGTTTCAAGAGAATTTGCTAAAGCATATTTAATGGATGCTAAATATAGTAGAGCTCATGATGAAGGAGCAATTCATATTCACGATTTAGATTTCTGGGCTATGGGTACAACAACTTGTATGCAAATTGATTTAAATAAACTATTTAAAAATGGATTCTCAACAGGACATGGATATTTAAGAACACCAAATAGTATTGGAAGTTATTCAGCACTTGCTGCTATTGCAATCCAAGCTAATCAAAACGAACAACATGGTGGACAAAGTATTCCAGCATTTGATTATTATATGGCTCCAGGAGTTTTAAAAACATTTAAAAAAGAATTCAAACAAGCCATATATAATTATTTAGAATTTGAAGGATTCAAAGAATTAATTAATTTTAATAAGGTAACAGATATCATTGATAAATTAGACACTATAGAAATAGATTTAGCATTATTTGATGAATTTACTTCTAAAAGTACTAGATTAAAAGAAATATTTGAAGGTGCTTATGAAAATGCTATGAAGAGAACTGATAGAGCAACATATCAAGCTATGGAAGCATTTATTCATAATTTAAATACAATGCATAGTAGAGCTGGAGCACAAGTTCCATTTAGTTCAATTAACTTTGGTACTGATACAAGTCCAGAAGGAAGAATGGTTATTAAAAACTATTTGCTTGCTACTGAAGCAGGTTTAGGACATGGAGAAACACCAATATTCCCAATCTCAATCTTTAAAGTTAAAGAAGGAGTTAACTACTTCAAAGAAGATAAAAACTATGACTTATTTAGATTATCTTGTAGAGTATCAGCTAAAAGATTATTCCCAAATTTCTCATTTATAGATGCTCCATATAATAAGAAATATTATGTAGAAGGTGACTATAATACAGAAGTTGGATATATGGGATGTAGAACAAGAGTTTTAGCAAATGTTTGTGGTCCATCAGTAACACCAGGACGTGGAAATTTAAGCTTTACATCAATTAACTTACCAAGATTAGGTATTAAACATGGTATAGCTTTAGGTGAAAGAGATAAAGCTGACATGAAAGGATTCTATAAAGAATTAGATGAAACAATGGATTTAGTAAAAGGACAATTACTTCAAAGATTTGAATGTCAATGTTCTAAATCAAGAGCAAACTTTAAATTCTTATTAGGATCAGGTGTATGGCTAAATAGTGAAAAGATGGATAATACTACTAAACTTAGAACAGTTCTTAAACATGGAACACTTTCAATAGGATTCATAGGACTTGCTGAAACATTGAAAGCATTAATCGGTGAACATCATGGAGAAAGTGAAAAAGCACAAAAATTAGGGCTTGAAATAATCGGTCATATGAGAAAAAAATGTGATGAATATTCTGAAGAATACAATCTAAACTTTACTTGCTTAGCTACACCAGCTGAAGGACTTTCAGGAAGATTCGTTGCTATAGATAGATCAATATATGGAAAAATTAAAGGAGTTACTGATAGAGATTATTATACTAACTCATTCCATGTACCAGTTTATTACAAAACATCAGTTCAACATAAATTAGAAGTTGAAGGAAAATATCATGAATTTACAAATGCAGGACATATTTCATATATAGAACTTGATGGAGATACAGTAAACAATGTAGATGCATTTGAAACAGTTGTTAGAATAATGCATGATACAGGTGTAGGTTACGGAGCTATTAACCACCCAGTTGATAGAGATCCAGTATGTGGATACGTTGGAGTTATTAAAGATGTTTGCCCAAGATGTGGAAGACATGAAAACGAAGGCGTTGAAATGGAAAAAATTTCTTGCTTAGATTGCTATGATAGCTGTGGAAGCTTAACAAAATAATTTTTAAGGAAAGGAATAAAATATTATGGATAAAGAAGTTAAAAAAAGTAAAAAAACTGTAGGAGAAGGAGTAGGATTCGAAAGAATTAGAAGAATCACTGGATACCTAGTAGGAACATTAGATAGATTTAACAATGCTAAAAAAGCAGAAGTTAACGATAGAGTAACACATGCAACAAAATAGTGATTATATACGTTTAGCAGCAGACCTTACTACCGATTCAATAGTAGATGGTCCAGGTCTTAGAGCAGTAGTGTGGACTCAGGGGTGTTCACATAACTGTAAAGGATGTCAAAATCCAGGAACACATGATTTTAATGGTGGAGGACTTGTCCCAATAGATATGGTATGTGAAGCAATAAGCGAATTAAAATATCATACAGGAATAACTTTTAGTGGAGGAGATCCAATGTTCCAACCAGAACAATGTGCAAAAATAGCTGCTTACGCTAAGTCCATAGGACTTAACGTTTGGGCGTATACTGGATTTACATTTGAAGAATTAATAGAAATGTCAAAGAAAAATCCAGCATACGATAAATTCATTCATTATATAGATGTACTGGTAGACGGTAAATTCATTCTTGAACAAAAAGATTTAAACTTGTTATTTAGAGGATCTGCTAATCAAAGATTAATAGATATACCAAAAACACTATCTTCTGGAAAAGTAACTCTATTAAATGAATATGAATATAAAGAAGAAAAAATGTTTGAAAGAGAGCCAATGTTTGTATAGTTGGCTCTTTTATTTATCTATATTAATATCTCCCAAAATATCTCCCAAAATTGACAAAACTATAAACATATGATAATATACGCAATCAAGAAAAGGGGTACAAATGACAAAAGAAACAAAACAATTTTTAGCAGGAATGTTAAGTGCAACTACATTATTTACGATGAGTTCTTGTGCTAAAACTGTAGCATGTGATGTAGAAGGAAAACACTCTCATACATTTGTAACCGAAGAAGGATATAAAAAGGAAATAGAGAGTGAAAAAGAAAAAGTCGGTTCATTCTATAGAACTGATGAATATCAAGAATTAAGTAAAGAAGCAGAAAAAGAACTAAATAAAGCAAATAAATCAAAATTAATAAGAATTGACGATAACATAGATAAACTTTTAGAATTAGAGTCATCAATATATGATTATATACAATATGAATATTCAACAACAGAAATGGAAACATATTATGAAATAGATGGTAATGGAAATAGTAAAACTAGTTATCGTTTCGTGACAGAATATCACTACACAAATGATAGCGAACGTTTTGGCCTAACAGGAGACACAAGAGTAGTAACTCATATGTTCATAGGTTACAAGTTAGTAAAAAACAACATAGGCAAAATAACTGTAGTCAAAAGCGAACCTTTGAAGAGTATTGAAGAATTAGTTGAAGCAGGATACACACATGTTAAATATGGAAAAATATATTATGGATTAAATAAAGATACAAATGGTTTTATTCAATATGAAGATGAAATGGGTCCAGATAAAGTAACATCTCTAACATTAACAAAAAAGTCTAATTAAATTTATAAAAAATTAAAAGAACCAATTATGCATATATTGGTTCTTTTTTTCATATAACTGTTGCATATGCCTTAAAATAATGTTAGAGTATACTTAGAAAATAGAGGTGAAATTATGAAAAATAAAAAACAAATAATTTTTATTGCATTATTACTAGTAATGATAGTTATAGGAGTTTTAGTAGGATATTATTCTAAAACTTTAAATGATAGTAACAATAATGACAAAAAAGATAACACAATAGAACCAACTCCAAATAACCCAGAAGAAGATAAACAAGAAAAGCCAAATATTTCAAGTGAAATAATAAGTATTTATAACAACTATACAAAATGTAAATACAACGAAAATACAGGTACTTGTGATTATGCAGATGGTACAAAATTAACTATAAGTTTAAATGATGCAGAACAAAAATTATATGATGTAAAATTCACAAAAAATGATAAAGTAATTTATGAAAAAGAAGAATATATTGATGGCGATGATGCTGACTATTTAATGCAAACAGAAACAAAAGAAATAAATGGTTTATATTTATTTAAATATGTAAATAAATCAGAAATAGATGCATATGAAACAACATTTAGAATATATGATAATTCTTTAAATTTAAAATACGATACTGAAACACAAAAAGACACATATGATTTAGCACAATCAGGAAGAATATCAGATATAGATTTATCTAAAAACTCTTTCAAAGTTTATTATGTGATTGATGACTTAATGTCTAGTGGGGAAGTTTATTGCAATTTAGTTAAAGAAAATTTAGCAAAACCAACAGATGTAGTTATTAAAATAGATGAAATAACTATATCAAATGATGTAAATATAAAAACACTAGATATAACAGCAAAAGAATATTCAAGTAATAAAAAATACTGCAATCTTATAAATGATACTGAATAATAAAGTCTAACGTAAGTTAGGCTTTTTTAATTTTAATAAATTTATTCTTTAGAATCAAAACGAATTGTGGTAAAATTATTAAGGATAGAGGAGTTGAAATTATGAAGAAAAAAAAAGGTTTTACATTAGTTGAATTATTAGCAGTAATAGCAATTTTAGCAATATTAGTAATTATAGCATTACCTAATGTAATAAATATGTATAATAAAGCACAAAAAGAAACATTTTTAACCGAGGCAAAGAAAGTTTATACAGAAGCCGAAAAGAAATACATATCAAGTTCTATAACTGAAAACGCAGTAAAAACCATTAGCTCCACAGACAATTCAAAACTTGATATGACAGGAGAAAAACTTCAATATTGTGTTGTATTAAATAATAATGGTAAAGTCAAAAGTATGAAAGTTTCAAATAGGAAATGGTTTGCAACTTTATACAATGGGAGTGATATAGAAGATTTAACAATAGATTCACTAGAAACAGGAAATTTGGATAACTATAAATGTTCATCAAGTCAATCAAATGTTCAAAAGCCAATATATTGTACATTTGACGGAGAATTAACTCAAGGAGCAGAGTATGTCAACGGGCAGTACACTTATAGATATATGCAAGAAAAAAATGTTCCAAGTAATTCTTCAATTAACAAGTGGGTTAATATGGATATTGATGGCTGGGGAGTAAGCTTAACAGATTTAAAAAGTGCAGATCCTGTATCAAGCAGCATTTGCTCATATATAAATAACAAGCCTATAGTTTCGATGTCAGGTATGTACTTTTGGAGCAATGCAACTAGTATAGATTTATCTAAAGTAAATACCAGTAATGTAGTTAATATGAGTGGAATGTTTGAACAAACAAAAATAACAACATTAGACGTAAGCAATTTTAATACAAGTAAAGTTACTGATATGAGTCATATGTTTCAAACGTGTCGAGCAACAACAATAAATGGTTTAGATAAATTAGATACAAGCAGTGTTACTGACATGTCTTTTATGTTTTATTATAGTTTTGCTCCACTCAATTTAAGCAATTTCGATACAAGCAATGTTACAAATATGGAATGGATGTTTGCATATAGCAGAACAGAGGTTGTGGATTTAAGTGGTCTTGATACAAGCAAAGTGACTAATATGTCAGATATGTTTCTTAACAGTAAAACACAAACAATACACTTAGACGGAATTAAGACTCAAAATGTAACAGATATGAGCGGTATGTTTTCAAATTCAAAGGTAATAACATTAACAGGGCTTGATTCATTTGATACAAGTAAAGTAACTAATATGGGATCAATGTTTTGGGATTGTCCAGCAAATGAAATTAATGTGAAAAAATTTAATACAAAAAACGTAACAAATATGAATAGAATGTTTGGAATAACCAACGTATCGACATTAGATTTAAGCAGTTTCGATATGGAAAATGTACAAGGAACTAGTGAAATGTTTTATCTCGCAAAAGCAACTACCGGATACGCAAAGTCATCAAAAGATGCCAATATACTAAATAAATCATCTGATAAACCAACGAAACTAACATTTGTTGAGAAAAAATAAAAGAATAAAATTCTTTTATTTTTTTTGAATTAGTTATTTAGAATATAATTGCTAAAATAAGGATTATATGCTATAATCTAGAGGAAATGAGGGGATACTATGTTTATTGATGAAGTTAATTTAAAATTAATAGCTGGAAAAGGTGGAGATGGATGCACTTCTTTTTTACGTGAAAAATATGTACCACTAGGAGGACCAGATGGTGGAAATGGTGGTAAAGGTGGAAGCATTATCTTCAAAGCAGACAAAGGTTTACGTACACTTATAGATTTAAGATATAAGAAAGTTATTAAAGGTGAAGCTGGACAAATGGGTCGTGGACGTAACCAAACAGGAAGCTCAGCTGACGATTTAGTTATAGTAGTACCAATCGGAACAACAATCAAAGACACAGATACAAACCTTATAATTTGCGATTTAGTAAGCGACAATCAAGAATGTGTAGTAGCTAAAGGTGGTCGTGGGGGCAAAGGAAATGCAGCATTCATGACTAATAAAAATAAAGCACCATATACTAGCGAACTCGGAGAACCAGGAGAAGAAAGAAATATATGTTGCGAACTTAAACTATTAGCTGATGTTGGTTTAGTAGGATTCCCATCAGTAGGTAAAAGTTCATTAATTAGCGTAATAAGTGCAGCTAAACCTAAAATTGCAGACTATCACTTTACAACATTAGTACCAAATCTAGGAGTAGTAAAAGCAGGAGATTATAGTTACGTAGTAGCAGACCTACCAGGTATGATTGAAGGGTCTAGTGAAGGAGTAGGTTTAGGAGATAAATTCTTACGTCATGCTAGCCGTTGTAGAGTTGTATGTCATGTACTTGATATGGGAGAAGTAGACGGAAGAAATGTAATTGATGACTATAAAATCATTAGAAACGAAATTAAAAAATACGATGAAAACTTATATAATAAAAAAGAACTAATAGTAGCAAACAAAATGGACTTACCAAATGCTAAAGGGAATCTTGAAAAATTCAAAAAAGAATTTAAAGATGCAGAGATACTAGAAGTAAGTGCAGCTACTAGTGAAGGAACAAAAGAATTAATATTTAAATTAAAAGAATTATTAGAAAGTCTTCCAGAAGAAGAAATCTATGAAAAGAATGAATTTGAAGACTATGTTTTATATGAATTTAAACATGAAAAACCATATAAAATCGAAAGAGTTGGAGAAAGCAAATGGAAAGTTACTGGTCCAGAACTAGAAAAACTATTAAAAATGACTAGATTTAATTCAGATGAATCAGCTTTAAGATTCGCTTCTAAACTAAAAGCTTTAGGAGTAGATGAAGAATTAAAAACACTTGGAGCTAAAGAAGGAGATACAGTTCAAATACTTAATCAAGAATTTGAATACGAAGAAAGATTATACTAATTATAATTCAGGGGGAGAGTTATGTGGTGGCTATTAAGCTATAAAACTATTTTAGAGTATCTAGATAAAAGCAAAGATTCAGATTTAAAAAAAGATAAACTTATATCCAGAAAACAAGAAAGAATAAAAAATGAGATAGGTAAACTACAAATAAAAGAGTTGGTTTACTATCTTTTTGATTCACAAATAAATGAAAATGTTAAAAAACTTATTATAGAAAGAATAGAAGAAATATTTTCAAAAACATGGGAAAAAGATGATATAGTAACTATTACAGAATTAATCACATCAAAGGACATAGATCATAAAACACTAGAAAAATTATATAGAGCATATGGCAAAAACAGTGTTACAACTCTATTAAGTGAAAAATTATATCCAGATAGTTTATGTGAAATAGTAAAGAATAAATCAATATCTACTAAATCAAAGCAAATGTTAATCGTATTAAAGTTTAATAGTAATGATATAGTAAAAATACTTGAAGATCCTGATGATAAAGAATTACTATATTTCGTAATAAAAGAACCAAAATATAGTTATCAAGATATAAAAGAAGTACTTAATTCAGCTAAAATTGCTGAAACAATAAAAGAAGAAGTAATAAAATATCAAGTTAACATTTCAAATATTCAAGACTTACTAGCGTCATATCTTAATAAAGAATCAAGAGAAAAAGTATTTGAAATGAAATCATCTATAATAAACGAAATAATTAATAGTTTAAATGAAAAAACAATAATTAAATTTTATGACACAATATTCAGATCAGATGATTTATCTGAAATGATATTTGAAAGAAGAAAAGATACAATAATTAATGTAATTAATAAAACACCTAAAAATGAATTATGGGACTTATTAAGTAGAGCAAGATATACCCCAATATCAGAATTAATTATAAAATTAAGAAGAGAAGATTTCAATGAGTCTTTAAAAGAAATAAAAGCAACATATTTATTAAATATATTATCTAATAAAGATATTCCATCTTTAAGTAAATCAATAATATTACAATATAGAAAAAAAGATATAGAATCACAAA
>CAVDFY010000064.1:0-2758 GCA_963607925.1 bacterium | reverse complement strand
GTAATATATTTTCTTCAACGTTTAAAATAGGTATTAAGTTATAAAATTGATATATAAGTCCAACTTCTCTTCTTCTAAATATAGCTAAGTTATCACTACTTAAACTATATATATCTTTACCATCTACATATACTTTACCACTAGTCGGAGTATCTACTCCTCCCATTAAATGTAAAAGTGTACTCTTACCACTACCAGAAGCACCAACTATTGCTACAATTTCTCCTTTTTCTACAGAAAATGATACATAATCAAGTGCAACAACCTGATTTTTATCTTTTCCATATATTTTAGTTAAATTCTCAACTTTAATATTTCCATAAATAACTTCCTTTCAAATACACCTGCATTTTACGAAAGTAAAGTATCTTTCAAGTGGCAAAAAAGAAATATCATAGATACTTCTTTAAATCACACTCAAAAGAGATTATTCCATTATACTCGCTAGCATTAAAACTTATATTAAATTCATAGTTATCATTATCTATTCTAAAAAGATCTATATCGCACATAGTATCTAAATCAGTAACACCATTATATGTAAACATAGTTTCTCCTTCAAATAAATAACTTTCATCTAAACACACTTCATCATTAACTTCAATATTAAATATCTTTTCTATATCACTAAATATAAACCTAAATGTATACTCGTCATCCCCTAAACATCCATTTATTTCAAAAACTAATGTTTTACTTTTCTTATCATTTATTTCTATTTCTAATGGATAAATTTCTATATTTTCTTTATCTGAATCTACATACTTACTAATTTTAAACATCTTTTCCCTCACTTATATCATCTAAATTATATTCTATTACTTTTGAAAGTTCATCCAAGGTTGTTTCAATTTGATAACCAATTTTACCAGCACTAAAATATATTCTATCATTATTTTTAGCACTCACGTCTATTGTAGTTTTAAAATTTTTTTTCATTCCAACTGGTGAACACCCTCCATGTATATATCCAGTTAAACCAAGCAAATCTTTAGATTTAATCATTTCTATAGATTTTTCATTAACACTTTTAGCAGCTTTCTTTAAATCTAAATTACTAGATACTGGTACTAGAAAAACATAATGATTATTACTTTTTCCTATAGTAACTAAAGTCTTAAAAACAACTTTAGGATCTTGATTTAACACAGAAGCAACTTCAAGTCCACTTACCATATCTGTATCACTATAATCATGTACAGAATATTTTATATGTTTTTGATCAAGTATTCTCATAACATTAGTTTTAACTTCTTTTTTCATGATTTTCCTCCTATAAAACATATAAATAAATTGCTAAATAATGAAATATAGAACCAAATATACAAAAGAAATGAAATACAGAATGCATATATTTTTTCTTTGAACCAAGTCCATATAATAATGCACCTATAGAATACATTACACCACCTAGTATAATAAAAATAAGTCCAGGTACACCAACACCAGCAATTAATGGCTTTATAAATAAAATAGCACTCCATCCATTAACTAAATGACATACTACTTCTATCTTTTCATTTTTATCAACATCTATCGCAGAAAATATAATCCCAAGTAGTGTTACAAATCCAACTATACCAAAATATATCCAACCGTAAACACCTTTCATACCAACAAGTGCTATTGGAATAATAGTACCAAATACAAGTAAAAATACATTACAGTGATCAATTACTCTCATAACTTTTTTACCAGTGATTCTAGGACTTAAAGCATGATATATACAAGATATAGTATATAAAAGTATCATAGTAGTACCAAATAAAGTAACAGTTGTTACTGCCATAGCACCAACCTTACTAGCTTTAATAATAAGCATTACAAGTCCCCAAATACTAAAAGCAGCCGCAATACCATGAGAAATAGAGTTAATTAATTCTTCACTTAAAGTATAACTAGGTACACTAATTCTCTCTTTCTTTTTCTCCATAAAACCTCCTATAAATATTTAACAATCTCATCAATATCTTTTCTATTATTGTGAAGCTTACTAGGTCCAAATCCTTCTTTAATATATCCAAGCATAATTAAACATACTGGAACTATATTGTTAGGTAAATCAAACTCTTTAGAAACTTCCACACTATTAAACATACGTACCCATACTGAGTTAATACCTAAATCAGTTGCTTCAAGTATCATATGAGTAGCTACAATACTAGCGTCCATTTCGTATGAATCATAGCCTTCCTCTAGTTCATTCTTCCAAGATATGTTTTTATCAGCACATACCATCAAACAAACCGGAGCATTATAAGTCATCCTAAATACATTTTTAAGTTTAGACATACCTTCTTCACTCTTAATAACATATATTACTTCAGGTTGTAAATTCTTAGCTGTAGGACTCACTCTACCACATTCAATTATTTTATTAATATCTTCATCACTAACCATTTTATTATCAAAACTTCTAGTAGAAAACCTTTTAGTTGCTAAATCATAAAAATTCATATTTTTCACCTACTTTATTAAACTTTCAAATTCATTTATTAAATCATAATCATTAGTTATAATTCCATCTTTATATTTAGATGTTTTTAAAACATAATACATATAATTAGTTGAAGAATAATCTATATCCTTATCTTTATTTTTAACAATTTCATTAAATATCTTTTTAATACTATCAACTTGAGCATCATTAATATCATAAGTATTTATTACTTTTCCTTGATATTCATATCCTTTATTAGCTACATAAGAATCACTCTTTTTAACTATCTTTTTATTATTTAAATTTACCTCATAATAA
>CAVDFY010000063.1:0-2341 GCA_963607925.1 bacterium | reverse complement strand
ATATTCTAGTACTTCGTATATTCTTTCTGGAATATCTTCACTTTCATTTAATAAAATTGTTTCTTTAAATCGTTTACATAAATCTCTTGAGTAATTTATTCCTAGATATACTAGTTTTGTTGTTTTGTTCATTCTTCTTAGTTTTTTACTTAGCATATCATTCATTTCTTTTACGATTAGTATTGCTTCTTCTTTACTGTAGTCTCTATATAATATTTGACTCATACTTATAGATTTATCTCTTGTTCTTTCATTTAAATCTTTGATGGTTGTGAAATCTATTCCGTTTGCTTTACACCATATATCATTACCTGCGACATTTCCAAAACGTCTTATATAAAAGTCTCTTGTATAATTGTTTATATCTTTTATTTTTTTAATACCAAGATTATTTAGTTTCTTTTCTGTATTTTTTCCAATTCCCCAAACAGTGCTTAATGGTTCTAGGTTCCATAGTTTTGTTTCTATATCATTAAATGTCCACTTAGCAATAAATTCTTTATTGTGTTTTGCTTCTACATCCATAGCAACTTTAGATAAGAAAATATTTGGTCCTATACCACAAGTAGAAGTAAGTCCCGTTTTATCTTTTATTGTTTTCATTATTGTTTTAGCAAGTTCTATATCACTCATTTTATAATATTTTAAATAGTCTGTTACATCCATGAATACTTCATCAATAGAGTAGATGTGTATATCTTCTTCACTTATAAAACTTTTAAATATTTCTCTTACTTTTTCACTATATATTTCATATAATTTCATTCTTGGTTTAGCAAATATAATCTTTATATTTTTTGGAAGTTCAAAGACTCTACTTCTAGAGTTTACTCCTTTATTTCTTAAATATGGTGTTACAGCTAGTGTCATAGCTCCATTACCACGTGAAGTGTCTGCGACTACAAGGGGAGTAGAAAATGGATCTAAACCTCTATTAACACATTCACAAGATGCAAAGAAACTTTTTAAATCTATACTCATTATAACTTTTTCTTTCATACAAACACCTTTTCGTAATTAATTCTATCATATATAGATTTACTATTCAATAAAAAAGAGCTATTTATTAGCTCTTGGTTTGAATTCTAGAATTTTGCATTCACTTCTTGGTCTAGGTTTTAGGCTTCTTAATATTTGTGCTTGTCTTTCTCTTGAACTTTCGTAAAGTCTATCTTCATTTTTTAATGCTTCGATTAAATGATTAACTGTAACATCTTCGTTTTCATTGAATGCTGCGATAGCGTAAGCTTCTTTTAATATATCTAATACTAATCTTGGATTACTGGCTCTATCTTTATAGTCTCTAAATGTTGGCTTAGTTGAGTTAATTAACCAATCTATAATCATATGTCTTTCTTCAGGACTTACATTTAATTTAGAATAACTAATTTTGTTATATGCTTCAATTAGATCGTCTAGTACTTGATATGTAGTGTTGTAGTCTGGCTCTTTAATTGCTACTTTTTTAAATCTTGTTTTAAATGCTGTATTACTTTCAACATGTTCAGCATATTCTTCTTCAGTAGTTGCTCCTATAACTCTTACTTTTCCGTAGTCTAGGTAAGGTTTTAATATTTCTGCTACTGTGTTATCATTTCCTTCGGCTCTACCACCAGATATTGCTTGATGAATTTCATCTATGAATATAATAATATTTTTATCGTTACTAGCTTCATCTAATATTTTTTTCATTTTTTCTTCAAGAGTTCCTACATATTTAGTTCCGGCTACCATAGTTGCTGTATCTATACTTATTATTTTTAAATCTTTTAAAGGGGCAGGTACATCTCCTTTTTGTATTCTATAAGCAAGACCTTTTACTAAAGCAGTTTTTCCACATCCAGCAACTCCAGTTATTATAACTGATTTATCTCTTTCAGGGTATAAAAGTATTTTCATTATACGTTCTAGTTCTTGTTTTCTACCAACTGAAGGATCTTTTAAATATGGCATACTTGTTAAATCTTCTCCGTATTTATCTAAATTAGGAGTTTCACTCATATCTATTTTTTTATTTGTTACATCTTCCATTTTACCACTTCCAAACATATCTTCTTTTATAACTGCAAATGATTTTTCACATCTTCTATCTATATCATATGTAGTAAATTTTATAATTTTATTTTTATCTTTTAACATTTCAATTAATTCTTCAAAGTTTCTTCTAGTAACTAATTTATCATTAATCTTTATAATCTCAGTATTTCTTCCTAAAGTAACGCTAGCATTTTCTCCATTTAGGGTAGGAATAGTAATTTTATTACCAGTATTTGAGAATAAATAAAGTTTTCCATCATCGAAAATAATATTAAAATTTTCTGTATGATATTCTCTTATAGAT
>CAVDFY010000062.1:0-2172 GCA_963607925.1 bacterium | reverse complement strand
TTGTTTCAAACAAAAACCTCAGTTTTTAAAAACTGGGGTTTGTCTACAGTCTGAGCAGATTAATTCTGCTTTTATTTTTATATGGATGAAAAACTATATAGATGTTACTAAAGAGTGGTTAGAGAATGCGACCCCAAACACTCATAAAGTAAAAAATAGATATTATTATGAACATAATGGTATTAAATACAAAATATATAAAAAAGAAGTAATTCTAGATTACTCCAAAAAAGAAAGAGAAGTAGCAGTATGGTTAGAAAACATATTTGGTGGTGAAGTATTTATGCTTCCAAAAATAAATAGTCCAAAAGGTATTAAAACAGCAGATTACTTATTTAAAAATGAATATTGGGATTTAAAAGAAATTAATAGTAAAGGGAAAAATATTTTATTTCATGCCGTTGAAAATCAAGAAAAACAATCTCAAAATTTTATTTTTGATGTATCAAATTCAACTTTAAAAGATTTAGAAATTGATGACAGAATAAATTCTTTATATAAATTTCCAAAATTGAAATGGTTAGATAAAATAATAATTAAAAGAGATGAAAGACTTGTAAAGATAATAAAAAGAAGTGACCCCTCCGATTAACGGTGGGATCACTTCTCGTAAACAAATTGTAGCATGGAAGAATATATAATGTCAACGTAAATTTATTCTTTTAAATTAAAAGTATGCGACAAAATATTAGAATTAAAAAGTAGTACCAATTCAACTTAAACATCAAAAAGGCTCATTTAATAATAAATCACAAATAAATTAAGCAAAAAGAAAAACTAGGACACATATTTTTATATTGAATTAATCTTCAAAAATATCACATTTTATAGTATAATATTTTATAGGATAGGTGAAATATGAAAGCAGTTGAAATTACAGAAAAAATAAATAATAAAGTAAAGTTAGAATACAAAGAAATAGAATATATGGTTAATAGCTACGTAAAAGGTAGAATTAATGATGAAACCATGAGTAATTTTGTATGGGCTATATACAATAATGGACTTTCTATGGATGAAACATATTATCTTACTGATGTAATGATTAAAAGTGGTGAAACAATAGATTTATCATCAATAAATAAAAAAGTAGTGGACAAACATTCAACTGGTGGAGTAGGAGACAAAATCACCTTAATCGTTTCTCCAATAGTTGCATGTGCAGGAGTAGCTGTTCCAAAAATGAGTGGAAGAGGCTTAGGACTTACTGGAGGAACAGTAGATAAACTAGAAAGTATCACTGGATACAAATTAAAACTAAGTAAAAAAGATTTTTTAAAAATGTTAGACACAGTAGGTTGTGCTGTAATAAGCCAAAGTGAAAAAATAGCTGTTGCAGATAAAAAGATATATGCTCTTAGAAATGAAATTGGAGCAGTAGACTCAATACCACTTATCGCAAGCTCTATAATGTCAAAAAAGATTGCTAGCGGAAGTGATGTAATAGTAATAGACTTAAAAGTAGGTAAAGGTGCATTTATGAAGAATATAAAAAGTGCAACTTCACTTGCTAAAACAATGGTTAAAATAGGAAGCTATTATGATAAAAAAGTAATTTGTACTTTAAGTGATATGAACATACCATTAGGTAAAAACATAGGAAATGCTCTTGAAGTAAAAGAAACAATTGATTTCTTTAACGGAATATATGATAAAAGACTTTATGAGTTAGCAGTATATATATCAAGTTTAATGATAAGCAGTGCTAAAGGAATAAGCCAAAGAGAAGCTAAAAAGTTAGTTATAAATCTACTAGAAAGTGGACATGCTAAAAATAAATTCTATGAATGGATTAAAGCACAAGGTGGAGACATCAAAAAATTAAAAGGAAAAGCTAAAAAATATATTGTAGTTTCTACTAAAGAAGGATATATAAATAATATTGATTCATTAAAACTATCTCAATTAGTATTTGATTTGGGTGCTGGAAGACATAAAAAGACTGATAAAATAGACTATAGCGTAGGTGTTGTACTAAATAAAGTACTTGGAGACAAAGTAAGAAAAGGAGATATTTTAGGTACAATATACTACAATAAAAAAGTAGATGATATGGCTAATATATTAGAAGAATCATTTAAAATAGAAAAGAAAAAGAAAAGACCTAAAAAAATAATAATTAAAACTATAAAATAAATTCTAAATGAATTTATTTTTTTATTATGTAAATAC
>CAVDFY010000061.1:11234-30466 GCA_963607925.1 bacterium | reverse complement strand
TGTTGAGAATGGATTATCACTCGCACATTTATTGTATCACTTTGATGATCAAAAAGAAAGATTGTTAACAAAAATTTGCTTTGTCAACAGTCTGAAAAAGATAATCTAACGATTATCTTTTTAATTTCATTTGTGCATTACTCTCTGTTTTTTCTTGCATCATACCGTTACGCATATCCATTAATTGTTGACTTCTTAAAGCTAAAGCATTCATATTTCTAACAACTTTATTAAGTTCACTAATTGGTGCTTTATTTGCTTTAAGAGTTTCATATTCTTTTCTTAATCTATTATATTCTCTTCTATATTGATTTAAATAAAAATCGATTCTCTCAGGAGTTAATTCTTTTGTACCAGAAACTTCTTTCTTAGCTGGAACAACCGCTTGTTTTTTAACAGGTGTTGTAATTGATTCTTCAGTTTTAACAGGTACAACCTTTTTAGTTTCTTCTTTTTTTTGTTCACTTACTACTGGTTTATTATTTTCATTCCCTTTAGATTTTTCTTTGTTTTTGCTAGGAAAAAATTCATCTTTAAATTCTTTAACATTAGTTTTAATCTTCTCAAAGAAACCTTTCACGCTTCCCTTAAATCTACCTTTATTTTTTTCAGATGTTAATACCTCATCTTTCCATTTTGCCATTACACCTCTAAGTCCACCACTGAATATTAACTTAATCGGATATATAATGTTATAAATTGGTAAAAAGAATCTAACAGTATTTTTTATATTAAATAATACTTTATCCTTTATACTTCTGTTTTTTAAATGATTATAAAATTCTTTATCTTTAAGTCTATATCTCATATAAGCAAGAAAAGACATAGGAATATTAACAAAAGTACTTAAAACCAAACCATTTAACCATAATATATATAATAACATACCATCACCCCTTAAATATGTACATATTATATCACAAATGATACAATATGTCAATTTATTTCCCTATTACGGGCTTTACTATCTCTAATGTTTTAACGTAATTATATCTACCAAGTACCCTTTCTTGAGGCATTTCAATTTTTTCTATCACCGGAGTATATCCTATTTTATGTGACCAGATTCCATCTATATATCATCAAGATCATTTGAAGAGTGAATTTCATTTGTCATAAATCCTATGTTATGACAAAAATCATCTATCTTTTTATATTCAAAAGTTTTGGCAAAAATATCTGGAGCTGTAATACCTAATGTGTAGCAATAGCAATTACAATTTTTATACTTTCCCTCTTTTTCTTCAAACAAAGGACTATTAGTACTAAATTTAACATTAAGCTTTAAATATTCAAGCATTATATTAGTCTCCTAACAACAGGTTTAACTATTTCAAAAGTAGTTATATAACAGTAATATAAATTATCCAAAGGATCACTACACTTTAATATTGTACTTGTATAGCCAACCTTTTGAGACCAACTGCCATCTTTATTTTGTCTTGAAAAATGAAAATCATCATAACAATTATATAAAGACACTTTATATCCTCCATGTCTATTTTTATCATTAACATCAGTTTCAAAATGTTTAATACCAAGATAATCTAAATCTAACAAAAAATTCTCAACTATTTCTTCCTTACTAGCTATATCAGTATCATTACCACTAATAAATCCAATATTATGTGACATATTCTTAGAAGTTAATCTGTGGTATGGAATATTAAATTCTTCAGGAGTTAAAAAACCAAAAGCATAACAATAACAATTACCACCAGCATAATCCATATCAAAATCTTTATATTTAGGATTATTAGTACTAATTTTAATAGATAAATATAAATATCTAATATACAGTTTTCTAATTTCTTCAATTGTAAGACTTTAAGAATTAACTCTTAAATAATCTAAAATATTTCTAATTTCCCTACAAGTATTAATAGAAGAAACCAAACTTATAACTCCTCCATACGTACAAAGTAGTATAACAAAACTAATATAAAATAACAATAAAAAAATCGCATAAGCGATTATTTTTAAATATGGTGTCCTCGGCACGATTCGAACGTGTGACCGACGGCTTAGAAGGCCGTTGCTCTATCCAGCTGAGCTACGAGGACATCTGGAAATTACTACTAAATTATACAACACTATTTTCCAGTTTTCAAGTACTTTTTTATTTTTTTTTAATACTTACAATATTATTATGTTCTTTTGTACTAAAAATAACCACTTTTACATCTAAATTATCAAAAATACTTTGAGAAACAACATATTTTACCTCTTCTAATATAGTCTTCTTTGATGAATCACTAAAGATATATTCATTAAATACCAAATCTATTTTATCATCAGTTATTTTACTTTCTTCAAGAATAACATTATCAGATACAAAACTACTTAAATTATCTTGAGCATTAACAGTACTTTTAAGTTCATCTATTATAATATCTATTTTAGAATTAGATATATTACTAACTTTAGTAATCGGAACATAATACTCACCTAAATTATCTTTTTTAACAAAATACACAGTAGTTTTATCAATATCATTTAAACTATCTAAGTCATACTTCTTATTTATTCCAAAACCTCTTGTTAAAGGATATGGTATACTCTTTTTAGAATTAGGAAGTTCCATAAACTTTTCACCATCTACATTTATATATACATTATTAATTCCATTTATCTCAGTAAGAGTATAAACTATCGCTTCAACCATAGATTCTTCTATATATTTATTAACACTCAAGAACTCTTTACTAAAATTCAAATATACACTATCTTTTTTAACACTTACATCCTTTAATATAGTTTTTTTAGGTATCAAAGAATAAAATTTTTCTAAGTTCTCATCCCCATTAATTAAAATATTAATTTTACTTCTAATTACTTTCTCAATATCAGTTTCATCATAATAACTAATAACTCTAGATACATAATTATCATCATCAAGTAAATAAACAACATTTTGAAGTTCCTTCTCATTATCTTTCTCATTAACCTCAACTTCAAAAGAAGGACTAGGTACCAAATAGAAAAGTAATAAAAGTCCAAAAATCAAAGTACTAACAAAAATTTTATTCATCGCATATTTTTTTATCATATTACTAAATACTATGCACTTAAAAATAAAAAATTCACTTTTTTAAAGTGAATTATAATGAAATTTCTCCTAATTTCAAAAGTTCTATTACAGCCCCTGCTCTTCCTTTACATCCCAACTTTTGCATAGCATTACTCACATGATTTCTAACAGTTTTCTCACTAATTCCAAGTTCAAGAGCAATCTCTTTAGTAGTCTTATTAAGTACTAGAAGTTCAAACACATCTTTTTCTCTTTTAGTTAATATATTTCCTGTCATAAACACCTCTTTCAACATTTACCTATGTTTCTAAGATAATTTATGACACACTTTTAAATAATGTGAAAGAGATATGCCTATTTTTCAAACTTAATTGTTATATTTTTCTTATCTTTAAATTCTTCTTGAACACTTCTCATAATATCATTTGCAAGTTTAGTATTATGTTCACTAGAAGCAATAGTAATTTTAATATTATCATTATTTATTTCAACGAATGATTTAATTTTAAAATTATTAAGTATTTTATCTTCTAAGTAAGTTTCTTTTCCTTTAGCTAAATTAAGTATTTGTAGTTCTTCAAAAGCAGCATTCTTTACTTCAGTAGATGATGAAGGTGAAGTAATCTTATTTTGAAGTTCACTCATAACAGAACTTATTTCTTCATCTCTTTCTACTCTAAGAGCCACTAATTTATCATTCTCAGTTACAACTACATCAACATTCTTATTTACATTTTCTAAAGCTGACTTGCTAAATATATCACTAGGAAGAGTAATATAATAAACACCTAAAATAAGAATTAACGAAAATAATGTTACAAACCATAAATTTTGTCTATTCATTTATCCACCTCTAATAAAGTATATTTATTAAAGAAAAATTTATCACAAAAAAAGATTAAGAATTACTTAATCTTTCTACATTCAAAATAGAATCTCTTATCATCAGAGTGTCCCATACTAAATGTTTTTCTTGGAAGTGCACCATCTAATATAACTGATTTAAATAAATCACTCTTTTCCATTTTAGGAAGTAAAAATCCTATATTATCTTGTTTACTACCCATTTCACGAGTTGCTTCTTCTCCATGAATATAATCAATCTTACCGGCAAACTCTTGTAAATAATCATCTAAGAAACTTTGAAGCGTTCCAACTGCAAGATTACTAGTAGCATCTTCTATATAAATAGTCTTTTCACCAGCTGAAGTAATATATGTAAGTTTTTGTCCATTACCATCAGTATTAATTACAAATCTTTTATACATTTGAGTTAATAAATGTTCTACATCACAATCAAATATTACTCTATGAATTGGTTCGAAATCTAAAGCATCACTATGAATATTAACTAATTCTACTAATGCATATCTACTAGGATGATTTAACGCTTCTTCACCTAATTCTTTTTTAACTTCTTCATAACAAGATTTAGCAGTAGCTAAACTATGATTTCCATCTCCCATCGCATAAACACATGGATATTCTTCATTAACACCATATTTATTATTAAAATAATTAATTTCTCCTAAAGCTTCAAGTTTTTTAGTTACCTCATCAATAACTGAAGCACTTAATTTATATCCCTTAGAGTGTCCACCATTAAGCATTAAATCAAAATCATATATAACATCCTCACTAGTTACTTTATTCTTTAATGATTCAATTATCTCTTTTTTCTCATCATCAATAAGAATCATAATATGAGGAAGTTCTAATGGAGCATTAATTCTAACTTTCTTTCTAGGTGGTATTCTTTCAATAACCGTTTTTTCAGTAGCTCTAACTAAACTCTTACTACCAAAGTTATAGTCATAGCTTTCTAAATCTATCATACCGATAAGACCTTCACGAACCTTACCAGTTGAATCAGTTCTTTCTAAATAAATCATTGTGTCTTCTAAAGTATCAAAAATATCATTATTCAAGTATTCATTCATAGTCTTATTAATATTTTCAATTCTTTCATTAACATTTTCATCTTCAAGATATACTTCAGGCAAAGTAATCTTATATGTAGAAGGTTTATCTCCTACTAAATCTTTAACTTTATTCCAGTACTCTATTTGAGAAGTATATTGATCACAAGCAATTACACTCCATAAATTATAATCAATATTCTTTTTTGGAATTAATATATTACATCTTTTAAATGGTACCTCCATCTTATCATCTCCTTATAACAATAATAAACCAAATAAAAAAGAGTTTCAACTCTTAATTATAACTTGATATAGTTTTTTCTATAATTCTCTTAATATCTCTTTCATTAAATGGTTTTGATAATAAATCAACTATAGGATAATTAAATGCTTCATCTACTTGATCACGAGTATCATTACCAGTTATAACAGATACAGGTATTTTAATAAATAAATTATTCTTTTTAAAGTATTCTAATACTTCAAATCCATTTACATTTGGCATATTTAAATCAAGTAAACATGCTTTAATTTTATCAGCATTTGTTCCACTAACCATCTCTATTGCACGAGCTCCATCGCTAGCAATAAATACTTCATATCTGTCATCAAATATTTTCTTAATAAAGTTTGCTACTAAATTAGAATCATCTACTACTAATATAGCTCCATTTTTAGGACCATTTACCATATCACTAATAACATTCTCAGTAACTTCACGTCCTAAATATTTCTTTGATAAATTAATTACTCTATGAGCTTCATCAAGTAAAGTCTTATAATTATCATAAACAAACATTAAATCATTAGCTTTACTTTTTAATTCAAATTGATAAGCAAGATCAGCTAAACTTACAAACCCCAAATAACGAGCATCACTCTTTAAAGAATGTACCTCAATTGCATAATTAGGCATATCGCCTGTTTCTCTATATTTTCTAAGATTAGCTAATTTTTGATCTACCATTTCTAAAAAATCAGACATAGTAGCATCATACATATCCATATCTCCAAATAATTCTAAAGCTTTTTCTACATTTACCCCATTACTAGTTAATAAATTCACATCTCTCATATTCGTCTCCTACCTAACTAAATTTATTATATCATAATTTATTATTTCTTCAAATATTTTTTGATTACTCTATTAAGTTCTTCTTTAACTATTGGCTTACTTAAATAATCATTGAAGCCTTTGCCAAGATATTCTTCTCTCATACCAGTTATCGCATTAGCTGTTAAAACACATACTGGTGTATCAAAATTATCTATTTCTTTAAGTTTTACTAAAGTTTCACTTCCACTCATCTTAGGCATCATATCATCAAGTAATATTAAATCATATTTTTCTCCATTAGCTATTTTAGTGATACATTCACTACCACTACTAACGCATTCTATATCACACTTATATGCCTTTAATAAACGTTCAGCAACTCTTAAATTCAATTGATTATCATCAACTACTAATACTCTTTTACCTGAAGCATCAACTACTTCATCACTAGGTTTTTCTTCTTTTTCTTCATCCGCAATTAATTTATTTAACTCTTCTCCACTAACAATCTTTTGATCTATTGATAAAGTGAATATACTACCTTTTCCATATATACTTTGAACAACAACATTTCCACCCATCATTTCAACTAATTTTTTAGTTATCGCAAGTCCAAGTCCGGTTCCTTCGGTAGTAGTTTCTCTTTCAACACCCAGTCTTTCAAATTTAGTAAATAATTTTTCTATATTTTCTTTCTTTATTCCAATACCAGAATCTTCAACACTTATTATTAAACGAATTATATTATCTTTAACAACACTTCTTACTCTAAATTCAACAAATCCTTCTTTAGTATATTTAACAGAATTTGTAAGTAAATTAAGTATTACTTGTTTAACCCTCATTCCATCACCATATAAGTATTTAGGAATGCTCTCATCATAACTATATTTAAATTCTAGTGGCTTATCACCTATTCTAGCTTTAGTAAGTAACACAAGTTCATCAAACATTTTATAAAAGTTATAGTTTGTATCTATAATTTCAAGTTTATTGGCTTCAATCTTAGATATATCAAGAATACCATTTACTAAGTCAAGTAACGAATCGCTTGCCATAATAATATTTTTAACATCCCCTTTAGCTTCATCGCTAACACCAGGATTTTCAAGTAAACTATTACTAAAACCGCATATGGCATTTAAAGGAGTTCTAATCTCATGACTCATACTACTTAAGAAATCACTCTTAGCTTGATTAGCTTTAACAGCAGCATCCTTAGCTTGATTTAATTGTTCAATCATCTTAACATCAGGGTTTTCAATAGTATGATACATAACAGATACAACAAAACATTCAATATAAGAAAGAATTAACAATCCAGGATAAATAATTTGTAACATAGTAGCAATTGAACCAAAAACAATCAAAAAATATAATGGTAGAAATTTTTTTGTCAATGCTCTCTTCAAATTCATTAAAATCATTAAAATTGAAACAAAAATCAAAACACCAGCAAAACAATACGAATAATAAACACTCAAGCCAGTAGTATAGCCGGTTTTACCACTTAGTAAAACTAATTCAATAGGTAAGAAATATATAATTATAATTCCTAACAAAATAATATATTTATATATCGTATGTAGTTTAATGTTGCCTTTATCATATATAAGATAATATACATAATGTGTGAATATAGATATCCATAAAATTAAACAAGCTAAATAAGTTTTATAAATGCAATTTGATAGAAATGGATAAGTTGCATAAATGGTTGACGCCCAAGAACATAATAGTTCTATAACTAATGCAAAAAAATTAACTACAATTAACCATCCATAAACATGAGTTTCTTCAGTATCAATCTTTTCCTTTGAAAAATAAACGAACATTAAAAGAAGGCTAAACAAGACAGCACTCAAAGGAAAATATATACCAGTATTCATAAAATCAACTCCTATAATAAATTTATTATAACAAAAATAGAATGAATTTTAAACCCATTCTATTTTAAAACGATTTTTTTAGCTTTCTTTTCCTCAAGAATTCTATTTTCCAATGCATTGTAATCTATTTTATCAGACTTGCTTCTAGGAAATTCCTCAACTATTTCAATATTTTCAGGTATTTCATATTCCTTTAATATAAATTGTTCACCAGAACTTAAAGTTAAGGGGTTGGAACATAATTCTAGAATTTTTTTCTGAACATCCGGAAAGAACTTATATTCTGGCTTTAAAATAACAAATGCATGTGGAACATATAATTTATCATCATCAGGTTCCTTAACCACAGCACATGATTCAACAAAATACAACGACGAAATAGCATTTTGAATTCTATCACAATATACTTTATTAAGTGTTGATGTAATATAAAATCTAGAAGCACGACCTGTTAGTGAAAAATAATTTTCTTCATCTAAACAGCCTCGTGTGCCTGTTTTGAAATAAGTCTTTCCTTTATATTTAAACATACTTTCTTCAGTTAACTTGGGATCACCAAAATATCCTTTAAATACATGCTTTCCAGCAATGCATAGTTGTCCCTCTTCACCATATTTTTTTTCTTCCATTGTTTCATCGTCAATAATTAAAGGAGAGCTTCCAGTTAATACCTTGCCTACAGTACCATCTTTTATTGAATTTCCAAATGAAATAGTACTTGCTCCAACAGTTTCGGCATTACCAGAACCATTACAAATTTTCACAAGAGGAGCATTGTGTTTGCAAAAGAAATCTTTAGCTTCCTGAATTTTTCCAGGTGATAAGAAATCCCCACCACTTATAAAACTCGTAATTGAAGACAAATCTGTCCCATTTTTTGTATTTTTCATAATCAACTCTAGTAACGCCGGGCTTCCGAAGATAATATTTGGCTTTTTATTTAAATAATAATCAATTGTAACTGGCGATAAATCAGCTGCAAGGATAGCCTCGCTACCACAAAGCAACGTCATTAAAGTTGAAGTCGCAAAACCATATGGATAAGTAAACGGAACACAATTTAAACTTTTTTGGTTTTTTGTACTCGAACTAACACTAGTATTTTTCATATATATGCCTGAAGCTAAAATGTTTTCATTAGATAATATAACAGACTTAGGATTTCCTGTAGTACCACTTGTGTATAAAATTAGAGAATCATCATTTCCAGAACCTAAATGTATAATTGGTTTTCTATAGTAATTTGCAACCCCTTTAATGTCAGAATAACATATGCAATCACTATATCCACTAACATAATCTTTTCCAGCAAATCCCTTACTCAAAGTATCACGAGTTGTCAAAGTAATTGTATTTAACACACAAGTATCTTTTATTATTTTCTTGTTATAATCCAAGTCTTTATTGAAATTTATATACAAAGGTGAGTGATATTCTTCTATATAATGTTTTATTTCTGCTTCAGATGCAAATGAATTTAAAAAAGTTGTAACAGCACCTATCTTATTAGCAGCCAAGAACACAACAATTGCCTGATAATAATTTGGAGTACTTGAAACAATTACATCACCCTTTTTTATTCCAAGTTCTTTCATAGCACGCGCCAAAATAGCTGCATCATCAAACAATTCCTTGTATAAAACACGTAAGTTTTCACAATCAACAGCCACTGAATTACCACAATTTAAATTTAAAAGCTTCAATGCACTATATACACTCATATTTGGAATTATTGGATTTCTCTTAAAAAAAGATTGTCCATTTAAATGAGTTCTATCAATAGAAGGAAATCCACTTTTATTTTTTCCCATACTTACACCCCTTTATTTGCCTAGAGTATAACACTTTTGATACTTAATTTAAAGATTTCTGTTGACAAAATGTATCAACTTTGTTACAATATTAGCCATATGAAGAAGATGTATGACTATATTAACTATATTGAGGTAGATAAAACACCTGAAGAATTATATAAAGAATTTATTAAAGATTTTGTATCTTTCAGAAAGGAAAATAATCTAACTCAAGAATTATTAAGTTTATATTCTAAAGTAAATAGAGTCAAAATAGCACGTATAGAAAGTGATATGCATAGTCCAACTATTAAAGCTATGATTGATATCTTAGGACCTTTAGGATACACTCTTAAAATTGAAAAAGTTAATAAAAAGAAGAAAAAGGAAAATAAAGACTGTTAAATCTAACAGTCTTTATTTTTTAATCCAAATATATACTCCATCTTGATTCTCAGGTTTATATTTCATTCCACATTTAACATAAAATTCTCTGTTACCATAAGTAGGAGTTGCTTCCAATTGAAATTGCTCTCCGGGACTTAATACATCTTCTATTCTTTTTAATAAATAAGTTACAACAAGTTTACCATAACCACTCTTTTGATAACGAGGATGCACTAATATATCAGAAAGAACACCTTTAGCACTATAGTCTCCTACCACTCTACCACAAGCAATACATTTATCATCTTTCATAATAGATACCATACACATTGTATTTTTAAGAGCTCTTTCTAATTGTTCCATTGAAAGTAATTTCCAACCAGAACATTCTCTTAAAGAATATAAATCATCGGCACTCAAACTATCAACTATTTTAATATCGTCCATTATAAACATCTCTTATAAACTCTTAATTATATCTTTAGCATTTATATCATAATTATCTATTTCTTTTAAATCAATATATCTTATTTCATAATAATTTTCAGGAGTCATTCTATCTAACTCTTCTCCACCTAACTTAGGTATACCATTTACTATTTTACATAAGAAATAATTTGCTATAGTATCATCATATTCTTCAGTACCTAAAAACTTAACAACCTCTATATCAACATTAAATTCTTCTTTAAGTTCACGAATAACATTTTCTTCAAGTGTTTCTCCGTCTTCAAGGCCACCACCAGGTATCACATAATACTCTTTAATACTGCCATCCTTTTTAACTTTTCTTCTAAACATCGCAAGTAATTTACCATCCTCAATAATAATTGCTCTTGAACTAACTCTCTTTTCCACTAATCCTCCTTAGCTTAATCTTCTTGCTACTTATATATTGCTACTTTAATAATAAACACTATTATGAACTGTTGTCAACAAAAAAAGACTGCATAAGCAGTCAATATTATATTAAATTAATTCTTCTTAAGATTTCTTCTTTTCCTAAAAGTTTTAATATTTCATACAAGTCAGGTGTATTAGATTTAGTAGTAACAGCAACTCTAATAACTGTACTTATATCTGCTACATTACCTTTATAGTTTTCAGGATTCTTTTTATAATCTTTAATATTTGATGCATAACCTAACTCATCACACATAGTTTTAACTTTGTTAAACCATGTATCCTTATCATCATTAACATCATAATATTTATCCATATAAGTATTTAATATTTCTTTAATAGTGTCTTTATCTGTTATATTTTTCCATTCATATTCTTTATCTCTAGAATCGAATAAATCATTATACATATACCAAATTAAACTTTCAATCATACTATAATATACTATATCTTTACGAGGCTTTTCTTGTTCTCTTTCAATATTTAAAATACTTTCATAATATTCAGGATTCTTTTCAATTAATGATTTTAATGATTCACTATGTTCTTTAGACCATTCATAACTATCAAGATATAAATCATGAGCACTCATTTTAGATATTATATCTTTAGAAATATTATTAAGTTTTTCTAAATCATATAAAGCACCACTTGAAGACATCTTTTCAGGATTATATTGAAAATCAGTCCAAGCAAGATTTGGATTTTCTCTATGCCATTCTTCATAATTAGAATTTATTATAGTCATTAATGATTCTATAACAGCAAGTCTAGGATATCCAAGATCAGTATAGTAACTCATAGAAGCTTCTGGATCTTTACGTTTACTAATCTTTCTAATACTGTTTCCCTCTTTTTTAATAATTAATGGTGTATGAATATAATCATATCTAGGTCTATCAAATCCAAAAGCATCAAATAACTCTACATGTTTAGGAGCACTACTTAACCATTCTTCACCACGAATAATATGACTAGTTCCCATTAAATAATCATCTACTACATGAGCAAAATGATATGTAGGAAGTAAGTTATCACTCTTCATAATAACTAAATCTTCATCATTTTCAGATAATTCTAAGTCACCTTTAACTAAATCTTTAAATTTAAATTTACATTCAAAGTCACCATTAGATCTAAATCTAATTACATAGTCTTTGCCATCTTTAATGTTTTGAATCATTTCATCTACTGATAGATTTCTACATTTAGCATATTTTCCATAATACCCAGTTCTTTGTTTCTTATGTTCTTGCATTACTCTTAATTCATCTAATGTTTCTTTAGTACAAAAACATGGATAAGCACGGCCTATTTCAATTAAATATTTAATAAATGCATGATATATTTCTTTTCTTTCACTTTGTACATATGGTCCATATTCGCCAACAGTTTTACCATCAAGTTCATATTCATCCGGAAGAAGTCCGTAATAATTAAGAGCTTTTTTAATTAATTCGACTGCTTCTTTAACTTCTCTTTTTTGATCAGTATCTTCTATTCTAAGAACGAACACTCCATTATTATTTTTAGCAATTAAATAGTCAATTATAGCTTGATATATTCCACCAATATGAACATATCCAGTAGGACTAGGAGCAAATCTAGTAACTACTTTATCTCTTCTATTAGGATATATATTTTCATAATCCTTAATAGTTTTAGTTATATTTGGAAATATCAAATCAGCTAAATCTTTATTTGTCATAATTCCACCTCTTTAATAAATTAAATTATATACTATTTTACTGTTTAAGACAATAACTTCTATTCAAAATAACATTAATAGCAATAAAAAACTAGTTATATTTCAAACTAGCATTAATTTATCCTATTCTAAATGCGGGTGAAACACCATAGGTACTAAAAGCATCATAGAGAGTAGAACCACCCTTAGAATTAATGCAAAAGAAAGCAAAGTAATTACCAGTAGTAGCCGAACGAAGCCACCACTGACTTGCAGTAGTACCCAGTTTTTTTATAGCGTTAGAATAACTATTTGTTAAAATATTTATATTATAGTAATAATCTAGTTGTCTAGTTAAATCTATTGCTGAGTCATACTGACTAGACCAATCGCTATATATTTCTTTTGGAGCTAATAAATATAATTTATCAATAGATGTAAAATTAACTGAATCACTATATCCATAACCACTAACTACTACTGTATCTATGATTGAACTTTTTAAATTTGTTGGGAATTCATTATACAAATCAGTATTTAAATAAGTATACATAGCTGATGCTGGCCATCCACCGTTATTAGTATTGATAGTATTCATTGCACGATTTGATAAAATATTAGTAAATTCAAGCACAAATCCACAAGCACTTTGTGAGAATCCTTCAGTTGAACATTCATCAGGTGTAGATTTATTTGCAACTCTAACAGTATGTATTCCATATGTTCCAAGATCTATTTCACGAATATCTCCAATATTATACTTATCAGTATTACCGGCTTTTACGTTTGCAACAATAGTACTCCAATCATCCTCTCTAAAAGCAGTTAACTTGTATTCTTCTATACCTATCTTACCATTAAATGATTTTTTCTTATTATAGTTTTGTTCTGTTCCTGTATCTAGAAAAGTAACTTTCAAAGAGTATTCATGAGTATATCCTGGTTCTATTAAAACATTACTTTTTATTATTAATGATGATATGGCAACACTACTTATACCTTCACATGTACCATCTTCAGTACCACTATTATTAAGTCTTTTGCATGTAGCTTCGAGAACAAGCTCATTATTAATAATATTATTACTAAGTTCTTGCCACACTAGACTATAATTTGTATTAGTAGTACCTGAATTTTTAACAGACACAGTTTTCTCATAACTGTCTCCTGGAAAAGCATTCTCAAGTGTAATAGTATCTGTATCAGTATAAGTAAGTCTTAAGTCTCCAGTAGTAACAGTATGTTTTTTAGCATTTTCATTTCCTTCAATGATAGTATTAAACCAAGCATAAGATATACCAAGTATAACTGTTAAACAAATCATAATAATTGCTATATAAATTAATTTCTTATCTTTCATAAATACCCTCCATCAATAAAAAAGACAATATTAAATAATATATTGTCTATAATAATTTATCTTACATTTATTATAACTAAGATGAATACAACACTTAAGACAACAATTAATGAAAGTAAACAATAATCAGTTATCTTCATCATTTTTCTTTTTTTAGTAACAACTGGTTCTTCTTCTATAACTGTTTTTTCTATAATTGGTTCCATTTTTATTGTATTTAATAATTCTTCTTCTTTTCTTATTTGTTCATCTATATCTATAATAGCAGTAGTTTGAAACATAGCTTCATTATCCATCTATATCACTTCCTCTATCTTTATAAGACAATAATATCAAAATTTGACACATATTACAAGTTTTTTTCTTGACTTCTTTAAAATATTAAGGTATTATTTATATGTGCCTTATGGAGACATACTCAAGAGGCTGAAGAGGCGCCCCTGCTAAGGGTGTAGGTCGGGAAACTGGCGCGAGAGTTCAAATCTCTCTGTCTCCGCCATAAGAAATTAACTCAAGTTTATCTTGAGTTTTTTTATTGCACTTAAAAAGTAGGTTTTACCCTACTCGTTTATATTACATTTAAAATTATTTTTTTCAAGTGATGCGATAACATCATCAAGTTTATATTTAGAATCAAAATACACTATAGATAAATCTTTATGTTTAAATAATTTTTCTCTATCAGTTTTATTTTTATTTTCAAAACTAACTTCTTCAGTTACTTCGATTAACTTTTCAGTGATCTTGTAATCGAAATTAATTTCATCATATAAACTATATTCCATTGACTTTTCACTTAAATTCTCTTTAAGGCTATCAATACTTTCCATACCTTTATCAGTAAGATTATACTTAATATCTGATTTTATATTTTTAATCTTACTTCCATCAAATACTAAATTCATCTTTATAGAATAACCAAATTCGTTAGACTTTTCTTCTTTAGAACAAGTATATTCTTTAGTGCAACCAGTCATAAAAACTAATACTAATAAAATACTAACTAATCTTTTTATTTCCATAACTCTGCTCTTTTCTTTAAAGATCTTTTAATACTAATAATACTAAATAATATAACAACAATTATAATAACTAAAAGTGAAGCAACACCAATAATTATTTGAAGTTTTCTGTTTTTATTAACTTTAACAACATTATTATCTTCTTTATTTTGATCATCATCATTTTTATCATTATTATTTATTTCTTCATTTTTAGAAATATTTATAATATATTCTTTAGTACTTCCATCTACAGCAGTAACAACTAATTTAATAACACTTCCATCTTTTAAGTTTTCATTACCATTTACAACTACTGAAGAAGTTGAATCTTGAACTTTAGGTACAATATCTAAACTTTTTTCATTTTCAATAGTTAAATTATAAATAGTAGTTTCAGGATCAAAATTAATTTGATAATTAGTTATTTCTAAAGATCCTAATTTATTATTAACTTCTTTACTTATATTTTTAACTATTCTTGTTACTTGTAAAGTATAAGTTCTTATTTGTTTATTTTCAGCAGTTACTGTTATAGTTATTTTATTAAGTCCTTCTTTTAAATTATATGTTTTAGCACCACTTACAGTACTTTTAGCATCTTCAGCAGTAGCAATTACATTAAGTGATGTTACATCATTTTGTACCGTAAATGAATAATTAAGAGTCTTTTTATTAAATGTAAAGTCTCCACTACTAACATTTAAAGATTTTAAATAATTATTAGAACTTCTATCATCTTCTCTAGTGATTTTAATTGTATATGTTTTAGTTGCTCCACTCTCACTAGTTACTTTAATAAGTACACTATTTACCCCATAATTAAGATTAACAGTTCTAGGTCCATATCCTTTATTAAATGAAGATTTATCACTTTCTAACGTAGCATTAATTTTAACACTTGTAACGTCTTTTTTTACTGTAAGAGTATAATTAATCGTATTTTTATTAAACTCTGGTGTAATCTTGTTATTTTCCACTTCTAATGAAGATAAAGTATTAGTTTTATCTCTATTATCATTTCTATAAATATTTAAAGTATATATTCTATTTACTCCAGACTCACTAGTAACAGTAATCTTAAAAGTATTAAGTCCTAACTTAAGATTCTTTTTACCAGTGTCCCCACTTAATTTAGCATAAGAAGATTCTAAAGTAGCATTTATTTCAATAGTTGAACCATTTATATTTTTAATTTCATAAGTAGTCTTTGATTTATCAAAATCAATAGTTCCTTCACTTAATGTAATATTACTTAAATAATTATTACCATCTGCTACTTTTATAGTCTTGCTTACATTACTTACATTATGTTCATCATTATTTTTATCAAGTAAAATAATATTACTAATTGATACAGTTACATTACCACTACTAGGCATCTTTATTTTTAAAGTACCTAATTTATCATAAGAACTTCCTGTATAATTTGTTTTTCTATTTAATATAGTACCTGCACTACTAAGTGAATAAGGTGTATAATTACTATCATTATATACAAAGTCCAAATATGTTCCGCCAGAAACACTATAATTCATTTGAACTCCTCTTAATTCATAATTATCAGGTTTTGCTGAGAGAGTACATTCAACTGTAGAAATAGCGTTTGCCTTACCTGGACAATCTAATTTTAAATCACTAGCAGCATTAACAATATTAAAACTAAATAATATTAATATTAGAAATACAACCCTTTTTTTCATTATTTTTCCTCCTTAGAAACCTTTATTAGGATTTATAGCAAAATCAGCTACTCTAAATACATCTGTAATGCTTATTTTTTCATCTTTATTTACATCTGCAGCTAACAGTTGTACATCACTAGATAATATTAATCCCTTAGTTCCACTATTTGCAATAGCATAATCAGCTATCATATAAACATCTTTTATAGAAACTTTCCCGTCTCCACTAACATCACCATAAACAGCTATATCGTATGTTTTTGTTTTAACTCCATTGCTAATAATTATATAACTTCCAGTTCCTACTAATTCATCACCAGATAATATTTTACCACTATTATTATATATTTTATAGGTTAAATCTTCATCTAAAATCATATTTGAAATAAATTGATTTCTAGTTGTAGTTGGTATTATGTTATACACTATATCATCTTTTATTAAATATTTATTAAATATAACATCAATCTCAGGTATAGGGTTACTAATTGATTCATTATTAAATAGTTTTAAATATACACTAGTATCATATCCCCATATATTATCAAAATCATAATTATTAAAGTTAGATTTAATATTTTTTTCTTCATTACTTAAAGTAATATTTTCAGTTAATGTTACATTTGATGAGGTATATTTACTTTTACCAAATATACTTGTAGCATTAGTATTTCCAGTGAAATTAGAGATATTAATTCTAGAATATTGAATTATTAATTTATTAGTTACATCTGAATCTATTTGTACATTACCTATTATTTGTCCAGGAACTCCTCCATCACTAGAATATACTAACGTATCGTCTATAAAGACATTATTAATAGTTATATTAGATTCTGGATTAATTACATTACCGGCAATTCCTCCAACAAATCCTTGAGAATAAAATGCCCCTGCTTTTACATGTATATTTTTAATTGTTCCACCATATATACTACCAAATAATGCACCTGTGTCTGCATTATTTATAGCATTTGAATTGCTGATATAAATATTAGAAATAACACTACTACCAGATAATGAGTATCCTAATAGTCCACTATCATTACTTGATACAATAGAAACATTATCTAATTGAAGATCTTTTATAGTTGCATCAGTTACAACACTAAATAGACCACCTTCTAATGAAAACATACCACTAATCTTATATCCATTTCCATCTAATGTTCCACTAAATATTTCACCAATCCAACCACTACCATTATTATAATATTTACCATTACTATTATTTGTATCATAATACATATCTATATCATTACCAAGTTTAAAATAAGAATTTCTATAATTTCTAATTAAATACATATCACTCGAACTTGAAAGAATATATGGATTATTTATTGTACCATTTCCCTGAATATAATAATTAATTGTATCATTTAATGTTGAAATACTTGCTTTTACGCTTATCATATTACCTGTAATTTTACTATTTTGTTTAAGAGTAAAATATGAGTAACCATTTACTAATTCTTTTTTAACACTTACATCAAATGAACTAGTTACATCTTTATTATTAGAATCATATATCTTAACATTATAATTAGTTGCTGAATCTATATTTTTAGTAATAACATTGAAATGTAATGTATTATCAGTACTATTTTGAAAAGAATTACTGTTTTTACCATATAGTTCTAAAGAAGAACCATTATCAAAAGAATTAGTATAAACTCCAACATATACATAAGGATATACATTTAATAATCCTTCACCAGAAAGTGTTATATATATTTGATTTGAAGTTAAAAATCCATCTGAAATATCGAAGTTATATAATCCTTTAGAAAAAGTTTTTTCACCTAAATCATATGAATTAACTCCATCACTTACAGTTACATTAAATGTAACATCTGTACTATATCTATAATATACTTTTACTGATTTTAATGCTTCAGTACTACTACCTTTATTTATTACATAAGTAACACTATTAGAATTATAATCAAAAGAAGAATTTAAGGAATTTGTATTAAAATAAGCATTATCCCATGACTTAGCTCTTGAATTTGTAGTACCAACCATATTAGTAACAACATCAGCATCATAATATGAAATGTAGAAGTATGGATAATTACTCTCTCCCCAAGAATTCATTGCTATCCAAGAACCTTTTAAGGTTGTACCATTTATTGTAACACTTCCAAAATTATCATCCCAACCAATAATAGTTATAGCATGACCAGCATTTCCAGCACCAGCATAATCAGAATTATATAAGAAATTTGCATTATAATTCATATAATCCATAAATATTCCAGCAGCAACAGCACCATTATCCATAATATGATTTTTTATTGCATTATTATATTCTGTAACAATATTTTTTATATTAGCTCCAGTATAATTTTTCTTTAAATCATACATATCAAGTGCTTTAAAAAAAGTTACACCTAAAACATCAACAGCAGCATTACTTGAATCTAAAAAATCAAATTTATTTTTTTCAACACCATTTGTAAAATAACTTCCAAAATGTTCTTCAGTTACAGGACCATTACCTAAAAACCAATATTT
>CAVDFY010000061.1:0-11224 GCA_963607925.1 bacterium | reverse complement strand
CAATATTTAACAGCATTTTCTAAACTATTACCACTATTAGAACTAGCAGAATCGCCATAATATTGTGCTTGATAATCTGGAGCATTTTCAGAAAAATTATAATATTCTCCACTATCAACTAAATGATAACTTTCAAGCATACTATTAGTACTAAAAGCCCAACATAAACCTAAAGGATTTTGATTTTTAACCTCAGTTATAAGTCTATCATTATCTACGTCTCTAAGATCATAAACTGATGGTAAAATATTAGTAGCCTTATAAGCTCTTTTATAAGTAAAAATACTAGAAGGCTTTATGTCATAATAAGAAATAAACTCATCAGGTATAAGACCATACTTAGATTTTTCTTCATCAGTTGAATTTTCATATTTAATATAAGCAGGGTTAACTTCAGCAAACACAAAACTAAATAAAGAAAATATCATAAAAAATATACATAACAATTTATTAAAAAGATTCTTCATACCTCACCTATTTTCATATTAATTTTACAATAATTTATATTATTAGTCAATGTAAACAAAATGTTTTAATTAATTACAAAAATATATATTTTTGATACAATTATAAGGTACTAAAAGGAGATAATTTATGAACGAAAATATTATTAAAGATATAAGTGCTGAATTAAATATAAAAGTAGAACAAGCTACTTCAGTACTTAATTTATTAAGTGAAGGAAATACAATTCCATTTATCGCAAGATATAGAAAAGAAGCAACAGGAGCGCTTGATGAAGAACAAATAAGAAGAATTAACGAAGTATATGAATACGAAGTAAATCTTTTAAAAAGAAAAGAAGATGTTATAAGACTAATTGATGAAAAAGGACTTTTAACTGATGAAATAAAGCAAAATATTATGAATGCTAAAAAATTAATTGAAGTTGAAGATATATATGCACCTTATAAAGAAAAGAAAAAGACTAAAGCAACTGAAGCTATTAAAAACGGCCTTGAACCACTTGCTAAAATAATAATGAGTTTCCCACCAACTTTTAATGATGATTCAGTTAAAAAATTCTTAAATGAAAATGTTAAAACAGTAGATGATGCTATAACCGGAGCAAAATATATAATCGCTGAATGGATAAGTGATAATGCATATTATAGAAAATGGATAAGAAGTTATTATTTTAAGAATGCAAGTATTACTTCTAAAATTAAAAAGAACGCTAAAGATGAAAATAAAGTATATGAAATGTATTATGATTTTAGTGAAAGCGTTAAACATATTAAGCCACATAGAGTTCTTGCTATTAACAGAGGTGAAAACGAAAAAGTATTATCAGTAAGTATAGATGTAAATGATGAAGATATTTTATCTTACTTAGAATCTAAACTTATAAAGAAAGAAAGTTCTGTTAAACCTTACGTAATAGACGCTATTAAAGATAGCTATAAAAGATTAATTAAACCTTCTATGGAACGTGAAATTAGAAATGAATTAACTCTTCAAAGTGAAGATGCATCTATAGAAGTATTTAAAGGCAATTTAGAAAATCTATTATTAATTGCTCCTATGAAAGAAAAAACAGTATTAGGTTTTGACCCAGCATTTAGAACAGGATGCAAACTTGCCATAGTTGATCCTACTTCAAAAGTATTAAATATTTCAGTTATATATCCTCATGAACCACATAATAAATGGGAAGAATCAAAAGCTGTATTAAAAGATTTAATAAAAAAATACAATGTAGATATTATAGCTATAGGTAATGGAACTGCTTCAAGAGAAAGTGAAAAACTAGTAAGCGAAACATTAAAAGAATTAAATGAATGCAAGTATGCTATTGTTTCAGAAGCAGGAGCAAGTGTGTATTCAGCAAGCCCTCTTGCTATACAAGAATTTCCAGATTTAACAGTCGAAAAAAGAAGCGCAATATCCATCGCAAGAAGACTACAAGATCCACTTAATGAACTAGTTAAAATTGATCCTAAATCTATAGGTGTTGGTCAATATCAACATGATGTATCTCAAAAGAAATTAAGTGAATCTCTAGATTTTACAGTTACTAAATGTGTAAACAATGTAGGAGTTAACATCAACACTGCTTCCCCTTCTATATTAAAATATATTTCAGGGCTTACTAAAACATCAATAGATAAAATAATTAAATATAGAGAAGCAAATGGTAAAATTAAATCTCGTGATGAAATTAAAAAGAAAAAATTATTAAACGATAAAGTATATGAACAATCAATAGGTTTCATGAGAGTAATAGATGGAGATAACCCTCTTGATAAAACAAATATACATACTGAAAGTTATGATAAAACATTAAAACTTTTATCACACTTAGGACTTACTACTAATGATTTAGGTACAGAAAAATTAATTAGTGAATTAGACAAACTAAATGTATCAGATACATCTAAATTACTAGATATTGATATATTTACTTTAAATGATATTATTGATTCATTAAAACAACCAAATCGTGATTTTAGAGATGATTATGATATGCCACTTTTAAAAAGTGATATACTTACAATAGACAATTTAAAACTAGGAATGAAACTAGAAGGAACAGTTAGAAATGTAGTTGACTTCGGAGCATTCATTGATATTGGACTTCATAATGATGGACTTGTACATATATCAAAAATAACAAATAAATTTATAAAACATCCAAGTGAAGTATTAAGTGTCGGAGACATAGTAACTTGCTACGTAATAGATATAAACAAAGATAAAGAAAAAGTATCTCTTTCATTAATTGATCCAAGCAACTAAAAAAGTTCTCATTTGAGAACTTTTTATTTATTATTTTGATTATTACTTTGAGCAACCCTATCACCATAAGTATTACTTATATGACTTAAATCTTTGTAACCAATAGGTTTACTCTTATCAAAATCAGGTATATTAATTTTAGTGTTTTTTGGTTTATTAGTAATTACATTATCATTAAGACTATTAAGTGTATTTATATCACTTTGATTATAATTACTTACTTTAGAGTCTTCAAGTGGAGTTGCATTAATACTAATATTTTCATCACCTGAACTAAGTTGTTTCCTAACAACTATAAAAAATATAATACCAACTATAACTAATAAAATTATAATTCCAACTATTATTTGTTCCATACCATTCACCACACTAATTATATAACACTTTTCTTTCTTTTGTATATAAATTTATATTGAATAAATATAAGTACTAAAGAAATTATAAAAGTAACTATACTAATTACAATATTATATTTAAAATACATTATTGAAGTACATAATAATAAAATAATTAAACTATTAACGATATTAAAAGATAATATAGTTACTCCGATTACACATAATACTAAAGAAATAACTCTAAAAATTAAACTAGATAAAGTATTAATATCATAAGATTTATTTATTATTTCATCTTTAGTTAATTTCTCACTATATATTTTATTTATAAGTTGGTTATCAAGTTTATAACTATCAAAAGTATTTTCTTTTTGCATCGCAAGAACGCTAACAGATGAACTACTATTATATTTAAAACTTATTCTAATATCTCCCACTTCAGGTAAATCAATATCTTTACTAGTTGTATAATATTCATTTGATATATTTAAATTATTTTTATTAGCAAATTCTCTATCTAAATCAAGATATCTACTTTTAGTACCAAGTTTATCTATTTGATCATTAGTAAGTTTAAACGCACCTAAATAAGTATCATTATAATAAGTTTTATTTTCATATAACATACTAGTAGGATTCTTATATTCAGGATTTTTAAATTTACTAGAATCAATTATTTCTTTGTACCAATCTGTTTCATAAGTATAAGATTCATCAGTTGGGTCTTCTTGTATTTCACTATATTGATACATTTCCACTACTCTTTCTAATTTAGAAGTTCTAATACTTACATTAAATAAAGAGTCTACTAAATCATCATTTAATATAATATATCCATTTGTAGCAATTAACTTGCCTTCATTCTTACTATCAACAGTAGTAGATTTAACAAAAATACATTTATCACTTATGTTATTTCTTTGAACTAATTTATCAATAAATTTATTTTCATTCCATATAAATAGTAAAACTGCACAAACTATAAAAACAATTCCTAAAACTTTTCTAATAATATTTTTCATATCAAAATTATATCATAAAAAAACGTTCTATATAAGAACGTTTTTATAAACTTTACTATTCAGTAACAACCTTCATAGCTTTTTTCATTAATAAATCATATTTGAACAATTCTTTAGAACCGATTTGTTTTTCGAATTCTTCACGAGTCATTCCATATTGTTTACTAGTTTCATCAAGACCAGCTTCTAATTCTTCATCAGTTACTTCTAATTTTTCAGCTTCTACTACTGCATCCATAATTAATCTATAACCTATTCTCTTATTAGCTTCATCTTTAAGTGTAGCTTTGAAATCATCTAAATTAGTATTGCAATATTTTAAGTAATCTTCTAATTTTAATCCTTGATATTGTAATTTTTCTGAGAATTCTCTAACTAATCTATTAGTTTCATCTTCAGTCATTTCTTCAGGAATTTCAAATTTAGAACCTTCAACTACTTTGTCTAAGCATTTAAATAAATATTCATCTTCTAATTGTTTAGATTTTTCTGCTTCTTTATTTTCTTTAATATATTTCTTTAAATCGTCTAAAGATTCAACTCCACCAACATTTAAGTCAGCGAAAAAATCTTTATCGAATTCAGGGAATACTCTTTCTTTAACTTCTTTAACTTCTACTTTAAATACAACTGGTTGTCCTTTTAATTCTTCACTATGATAATTTTCAGGGAAAACTACATTAACATCTTTCTTATCACCTTTTTTAAGACCTATTAATGCTTCTTCAAATCCAGGAATAAATGTATGAGAACCTATTTCTAATGAATAATTTTCTCCTTTTCCACCTTTGAATGCTACTCCATCTTTAAATCCTTCAAAGTCGATAACAGCAACGTCACCTTCACGAACTGCAGCATCATCAGCTAATGCTTTAACTTCTACAAATTGTTCTTTTAAATGACCAAGTTCATGTTCAACTTCATCATCAGTAACTTCTACTTTATCTTTTTTAATTCCTAATTTTTTATATTTACCAAGTTCTACTTTTGGACTTGCTACCAAAGTAAATTCTACTTCAATATGATCATGTCCGATATCTTTAATATCAATAGCTGGTGTAGCTGCTGGAGTAATAGTTTTAGGATCACTAAGTAATTTAGCATATAACATATCTACTGCCATATCAACAGCATCCATATATAATGTTTCTACTCCTGCTTTTTTAACATAAATATCATATGGAACTTGACCTTTTCTAAATCCATCCATTTTGATATCTTTTCTTTTCTTTTCAAATGCTTCTTTTAAGCAATCTTTCCATTCTTTTCCCTCTAATTTTAATGTATAACTTTCTTTCATAAATTCCCTCCCTCGTTATATATTAAATGTACAAAAAAGGATATTTTACTATCCTATTGCTACTATTTGAACGCTATAAACACCATCAGGTGATGAAACTTCAACAGTATCTCCAACTTTCTTACCCATTATAGCAGCAGCTATTGGACTCTCATTAGAAATCTTATTGTTGAATGGGTCTGCTTCTTGACTACCAACAATTTTATAACTTTCAGTATCATCATCATCTTCATACTTAAGTTCAACTTGGCATCCAATACCTACAATTCCGTTACTCTCAGCGTTATCTATTACAGTTGCATGCTCTAAAGCATATTCAACTTCAATTATTCTCTTTTCTAAATTTGCTTGATCTTCTCTTGCTTGTTCATATTCAGAGTTTTCTGACAAATCACCTAAAGCTCTTGCTTCTTTTAGAGTTTGAGTTACTTCTTTTCTCTTTTCAGTTTTTAAATAATGTAATTCATTTTCAAGTTCTAAATAACCTTCACTTGTTAGAAAAATTTCTTTCTTTTTCATAGCAAATTGCCACCTCTTTCTCATTACCAAAAAATGATACTATAAAATGTACATTTTGTCAAGCAATATTGACCCTTATAATATCATTTTCATATACCTTAAATGGTATTTTTATTTTTATAATTTCTTGTGCATGACTAGCAGATTCTACCTTTTCATCATCACTGTTTATAATATATTCAACTTTAAATTTTTTAGTCACAGTATTAGGTCCAAAAACTTCAACTGTGTCTCCAACACTAAACTTATTTCTTTGTTCAACTATTGCTTCAGAAGTTGTTTCATCATAAGACTTAACAAGCCCCAAAAAGTCTTTGTTACTTACTTCTTGACGACCCGTATAGTATTGACCTTCTACTTCTACAACACCATTATAAAATTGAGGTATATTCTCACGATTAGATACTCTATTTAATACTTTTTTATAATAAGTAATATCTTCTTCACTTAGTGTTCCATTTATTTTTTTATCCATTATAGTTCTATATGCATTAGCTACTGTCGCAATATAATAAAGACTTTTCATACGGCCTTCTATTTTATATGACTCAACACCTAAATCCATCATATCACTCAAGTAATCGATCATATTTAAATCTTTTGATGAGAATGCATATTCTTCATCTTTACCACAATCGAATGTAAATCTACATACTTGACTACATCCTCCACGATTAGAATCACGTAGTGTTACATAATTACTCATAACACATCTTCCACTATAACTAGTACACATAGCTCCATGAATAAAAACTTCTACTTCAGTATCTATATTTTCTTTTATTCTCTTTATATCTTCACGACTACATTCACGAGCCATAACAACTCTATAAGCACCTAAAGATTTATAAAATTTAACTGCTTCTAAATTAGTTATAGATTTTTGCGTAGATATAAAGAATGGAGTTTTAATTTTAAGACGCTTAATAGCCTCTATAACTGCAAAATCACTAATAATATAACTATCAATTCCTATTTCATCTAAAGCCTTTAAATACTCATCTAATCCATCTAAATCTTCATTATGAAACACCATATTAACAGTTACATATATTTTTTTATTTAATTTATGAGCAAACTCTACTCCTTCTCTTATTTCATCCAAACTAAAATTATTAGCATTAGCTCTAAGACTATAATTATATCCTCCTATATATACAGCATCAGCTCCATACATAAAAGCAAACTTAAGGCGAGCTAAATCACCAGCAGGTAATAATAATTCATATTTCATTTTATATCACCTACCTTATACTTAATAACATTCTCTAAGAAATAATAGTCACTATCTATTAAATCACATAAATTAGCTTTATCATATTCTTCAAGTATTATTTTTTCACTAACACTATCTATATTAGTAAAATTAATTATTAAATTCATATTTAGTTTATCTATATACTTAGAAGCACAAAATATTTTATCAAAATATACTACACTTCCATCACTTTCTTCATATATATCAAGAACTTTCTTGCTTACTTTCTCAGTAAGTTTATAACTATTAGTATTATCTAAATTATAATATTTATTATAGTTACTTACTAAGTTACGTCTAGAATACATTAAACTATTCTTACCAACATAAAAATAATATAAATTACTATTAGTTTTCTCTTGAATCTCACATAACTCATTAATAGTTAAATCATTATTAATTACAACACTCTTAATATCTAAACTCTCTAAAAAATTAATTGCTTTATAATTAGAAAGTATATGATTTTCATATAATACTAATCTATCTTTTTCAATTACGTCAGTAAGACCTATATCTTCAACTATAAACTTAATATTAGAATTAAATTCATTATATATTTTCCTAAAATCTTCTATTTTTTTATGTAAGAATTTATTCATTATAACATACACATTATACTTTAGACTTAACTCATTTATTTCTTCTATAGTATAGTATACATTAAATCCTATACTATACCCATCAAGTGGTAATATAAATGTATTAAAGTTATAACTAGTATATAAATCTAATTCTTTTTTATTAGGTATTATTAAATATTCTTTCTTTTGCATACTCCTAAAGTATCACCTACTTCTATATATTTTACAGTAAATTCTTCATTATTATTTAAAAAGTCTATAAACTTTCTAATCTTATTTACCATTTGTCTTAAGTTTCTACTTTTTATTCTCTCTTCCTGATTAACATATCCGTGAAAACTTAAATTATCGATTATGATTATACCATCTTCATTTAAATTTTCTTTAAACTTATTAAAAAATTTCATATTTTGACTCTTAGCTGCATCAATAATTATTAAGTCATATTTATCATGAAGTTCAATTTCTAATGCATCTGTGTGTCTAAGAGTAATATTCTTAAGCTCACTTTCTTTAACATTATTAACAGCAATAGCACTTCTAATAGGATCTCTTTCTATACTTGTTATATTGGTAACACCAGGCGTACTCGCAAAACATATTGTAGAGTACCCTATTGCAGTTCCAACTTCAAGTATAGTATGAAATTCATTAACTGTTATTATATTTTTAATTGTTTCTATTGTATCTTCGCTCATTATTGGTACATTATTTTTAATACCATATTCTTCTATTTCTTTAATTAACTTTGATATTCTATCCATAACCCGTTTCTCTTTAACTCTCTAACTTTGCTAGCATGTTCACTATCACTTTTAGTAAAGTATGTTTTACCATTTTTATCTGCTACAAAGTAATAATATTTATGACTTGTTGGTTCTATTGCTGCTTCTATTGAACCTACACTTGGATTACATATTGGACTAACTGGAAGTTTTCCAGCCATACAACTACTACGAGTATTATAGGCATTACAACTATTTAATTCACTTGTTCTTAAGTCTCTAGTCCAATTATCTATCTTCTCTGCATAATATGTAGTTACATCACTACCAAGACTCCAACCATTATCAAGTCTATTATAAAATACACCAGCTACACCTTTTCTATCATCAGCTTTACCAGCTTCAAGTTCTATAATAGATGCAAGTGTCATCATTTCATGAATACTATATTTGCTTTTTTCTATTTCACTCTTATATTTTTCAAGTTTCTTTTCCATATTATTAAGCATAGTTCTAAATATATCATCTATATCAGCACTTTCATAAAATTCATATGTATCTGGAAATAAATATCCTTCAAGTGAATAATAAATATCTTTATTTTTAATATCATCAGTTAAAAACCAATAATCTTCTATTAAACTATCTAAATATTTAGTGTCACTTAATTTATCAAGTATTTCTTTTTCAGAAATATTAAAATTACTAGTTATTCTAGAGATTACATATCTCATATTTTTACCTTCTACAAAAGTAACTGTCTTAGTTTTTCTTAAATCAACACTTCCTTTTTCTAAAGTATTAACTAGTTCTTCAACACTATATGATTTTTTAAGTACATAATCTCCATATTCTAAATTACCTGGTTTATTTAACTTAATATATATTTTATATGCAAGTTCTGATTTTATTAAATCATTATCTTTAAGTGTTTTTGAAATTGTACTATATGTGTCTCCCTCATTAACATAAATATTTACTGTTTCATTATCTTTACCACCAGTAATCAAATAAAAATAACTACCAACCAAAACACCGCAAATAATTAAACATAAAAAAAACAAAAATGCTATAAATTTTTTCACACTAAAAACCTTTTTCTTCATTATTTTCCACCTTCTAAAGAGTCCAATATTTTACTAATAAAATCAAATTCTTCTTTTGTTTCAACTGGTTTTAATTTAGTCATATTACCTTTAGGACTTAAAACATATGTTGATGCATAACAAACAGCATCTCCATCTTCATTCACTTCATCATCCGTATATATAACATAATTAACATTATTAGTTGTATCTTCTATATCTAAAAGTATTCTATATTCTTGTTTTTCTCCAGAAGAATTTTTAAGTACAAGAGTATTATCTTTCATGATTTCTCCTATCTAAGTAACTTTGCAATATAATTGTAGCAGCAATCTTATCTATTACTTTCTTTCTATTTTTACGTTTAGTATCATTACTTATAAGCATACGTTCAGCTTCAACTGTAGATAATCTCTCATCCTGCATAATAACTTCTAATTTAAATTTTTCTTCAAGTAATTTTTTAAATTCAAAAGTTATCTCACTTCTCTTAGAAAGACTACCATCTAAATTCTTAGGATTTCCAAGCACAAAAGCATCAACATTTCTACTTATAACAATATTATTAAGTTTATTAATAAGTTCTTCATAATCTTGATATCTAATTACTTCTAAAGAAGATGCAATAAGACCAGTTCTATCACTAATTGCTATACCACAAGTTTTACTACCTAAATCTAATCCTAAATATGTCATTTCTTATTAATAAAATTAACTAACATTAATTCTAATATATCCTCTCTTTTAAATTCTAAAATTCTATTTCTACATTCCTTATAACTAGAAATATAACCAGGATCTCCACTAATTAAATATCCAACAATTTGTTTAGTTGGATTATATCCTCTTTCTTTTAAATCATCACAAATTTTAAGTAAAGTACTTCTTGTATTATGATCAATTATAGTATCAGTATCTACTACTGTAGTTTCCATATTATTCATAAAACTCAACTCCTCAAATATATTCTAACAAATTTTTAATTTCTAAACAATATTTATATAGATATTATACGCAAAGAAACTATATTTTTCTAGGATTTAATACACATACTTGTTATAATATTTATGGAGGCAAAAAATGATATACTACCCTAAAATATATGGAACATGTGCTGGAGCTAATAAAGCAATCGAAACAGCATATAAATTAAAAAAAGAAAACACTAATAAAAATATTTATATTTATAAAGAAATATTACATAACCCTTATATTATTAAAGAATTAGAAAAAGATAATATAAAATGTATTGATGATTTAAAAACACTTACTAAAGATGATATTTTAATAATTAGAGCCCATGGAGAGCCTAAAGAAACATATGACTATCTAGAAGAAAATAATATTGATTATTATGATGCTACTTGTACTAATGTTTTAAAAGTGCATAATATTGCTACTCAAAAGCAAAATGATGGTTATAAAGTTATAATAGTAGGTAAAAAAACACATCCAGAAGTCATTGGTACAAATGGTTGGATTAATAATGAAGGAATAATTATTGAAAGCAAAGATGATTATAAAGAGTTAAATAAAAATGATAAATACTTTATAGTTTGTCAAACTACAGTAAGCCATAAAAAATTACAAGAATTATTAAATTATATGAATGAAAATAATATTAGTTATGAAGTAGAAAACACTATATGTAATG
>CAVDFY010000060.1:0-9815 GCA_963607925.1 bacterium | reverse complement strand
TAGTAAGAGATAATATACCTGAAATAATAAAGGGTAATAATGATGGAGAAGCAGTAACTAGAATACTTAATGATGATGAATATAAAAAAGCTCTTGAAGATAAACTTTATGAAGAATATCAAGAAGTTTTGGAAGCAAGTGGAGAAGATAGAGTAGAAGAACTAGCAGATATGTTAGAAATAATGATATCACTTGCTAAAATAGAAAAAGCTAATCTAGAAACGATAATAGAAATAGCTAAAAAGAAAAAAGCAAAACGTGGTGGTTTCGATAAAAAATTATATTTAGAAAAAGTAGTAAAGGAAGACTAAAATTAAGCACTAAACGTGCTTTTTATTTTACATGTGATATAATAAATATATGAAAAGATTTAATAAAGATATAAAAACTGGATTAACTAAAAGTGAAGTAAAATATCAAATAGAAAATGGTAATGTTAATAAAGATACAACTATACCAACTAAAAGTATAAGTACCATTATACTAAGTAATATATTCACTCTTTTTAACATGTTAAATTTATCTTTAGGAATTATAGTATTCTTAACAGGTAGTTATAAAAACTTATTATTTCTAGGCACAGTTATAACAAATACCATTATTAGTATAGTGCAGGAATTAAGAGCTAAAAAAGAAGTAGATACATTATCATTAATGTGTGAACCAAAGGTAACAGTCGTAAGAGATTCTAAAGAATCAAAAATAGGAGTAAATGATATAGTACTTGATGATATTATTAAATATAAATTAGGAAATCAAATAGTAGTTGATTCAATAATATTAGATGGAGTAATAGAAGTAAATGAATCATTTATAACAGGTGAATCAGATCCAATAACAAAGAAAAAAGGAGATACTATATTATCAGGAAGTTTTGTAATTTCTGGTAATTGTTATGCAAGAGTAGAACATATCAAAGAAGATAATTATAGTTCAAAGATATCAAAAGAAGCAAAATATATAAAGAAAGTAAACTCAGTACTTTTAGATTCACTTAATACAATAATTAAAATATTATCTTGGGTAATTATTCCACTTGGAATATTATTATTTATTAATCAATATTTTACACTTAAAAGTTCATTAGATATGGCTATCATCAATACAGTCGCAGCGTTAATTGCAATGATACCAGAAGGATTAGTACTATTAACAAGTACAGTTCTAGCAGTCAGTGTAATTAGATTATCTAAACAAAAAGTATTAGTAAAACAATTATATTGTATAGAAACACTAGCTAGAGTAGATACTATTTGTTTTGATAAAACAGGTACTTTAACAAAAGGCGACATGAAAGTTAAAGAAGCAATTACTATAAATAATGATTATGATATTAATGAAATAATGAATAATATATGTGGAAACTTTGAAGATGACAATGCAACAATGATAGCATTAAAAAAATATTTTAAAAATAAAAACTATAAAAAAGCAGATGAAATAATACCATTTTCATCTGAAAAAAAATATTCAGGAATTAAACTTGATAATAAAACTTATATTTTAGGTGCACCAGAATTTGTAACAAAAGAAAAAGTAAATTTAGAAAAATATGAAGACTATAGAGTACTTATGTTAGTTGATAAAAGTGAAAATGATAAAGTGATAGGTTTAATTCTTTTAGAAGATAAACTAAGAGATGAAGCATCAAAAACGATAAAATATTTTACTAAAGAAGGAGTAGATATAAAAATAATATCAGGTGATAATCCAAGAACCATAAGAAGAATAGTTAAAAGATTAGGATTAGATTTTGATAAATATGTTGATGCTAGTAAACTAACTGATGAAGAATTAAAAAAATGTGTAGATGATACTACAATATTTGGAAGAGTAACACCATTCCAAAAGAGAATTATTATTAAAGAATTAAAAAAACTAGGACATACTGTAGCTATGGTAGGAGATGGAGTAAATGATGTACTAGCTCTTAAAGAATCAGATTGTAGTATTGCTCTTGCTTGTGGTAGTACAGCTGCATATAATGTATCAGATTTAGTATTATTAAATTCAGACTTCACATCTATTCCAAGTATAGTTGAAGAAGGAAGAAGAACTATAAATAATATAGAAAAATCAGCAAGCTTATTTATTGTTAAAACAGGATATGCTATAATGCTAGCATTAATATTTATGATAATTCCATATAATTATCCATTTATACCAGTACAGTTAACATTAACTAATGCTCTTACAATTGGAATTCCATCATTCATATTAGCATTAGAACCAAATAAAAAGAAAGTTACTGGTAACTTCTTAACAAATGTCTTTAAAAAGGCAATACCAACATCATTTATAATAGTTATTTGCATACTTATAATAACATTCTTACCATTTAACTTTATCGAAAAATCAACTTTATCACTTATAACAGTAGCATCAGTTGGATTTATTCATATTTACAGAGTATGTTATCCACCCAAAAGATATCATTTAGTTATGATGAGTATATTAATGACTTTATTTATAATGGGAATACTATTATTTAAAAAAATATTCTCGCTAGCAACATTAAATATAGTTATGTTATTAACAATGAGTTTATTAATAGGACTATCTATTGCTATATTTGAAGTTATAGATAGATATAAAACTAAGATAAAATAATGTGATATAATTAAATAGACAAAGTAGAGGTGATATTATGGAAGTAGTAGTTGCTACTAATAATAAATTTAAATTAAATGAAATAAAAAGTATATTTAATGAAGCTAAACTTTATACTTTAAAAGATAAAGGAATAAATGTAGATATAGAAGAAGATGGCAATACATTTTTAAGAAATGCTAAAAAGAAAGCTCACAAAGTATATAATCTAGTTAATATGCCAACTATAGCTGATGATTCGGGTTTGTGCATAAATGCATTAAATGGATTTCCAGGAGTAATGACACATAGATTTTTAGGCGAAGAAGCAACAGACAAAGAAAGAAATGAATACTTAATAAATGAAGTTAGTAAATGTGATGATAAAAGTGCTACAGTAGTTTGTAATCTTGTTTACTACAATGGAGAAGATACTATAGTTGGAGAAGGTATAGTAGAAGGAAACATTACAACAGAGAGAAGAGGGGATAATGGTTTTGGTTTTGATGAAATATTTAAGCTTCTAGATGGAAGAACATTAGCAGAACTAACACCAGAAGAAAAGAATAAAAAGAGTGCTAGATTTCTAGCAGCAAAAGATTTGAAAGAAAAACTAGAACAAAAAGGAATTTATTAAAACATATATTAGCAAAATATATGTTTTTTCATACAATAAATTAGGTGATTATATGGCTTTAAAAGGAATTGTTATAGATCCAGGACATGGAGGAACTGATCCAGGAGCAGTTTCAAATGGACTTAAAGAAAAGGACTTTACACTGCGCATAAGTAAATACATGTATGATAGATTAAAAGAACTAGGAGTACCAGTTAGATTAACAAGAGATAGTGATGTAACATTAACACCTAAAGAAAGAGTTAACAAAGTACAAAGCTTCTTTGGAGATAGTAAAGATGTAGTAGTTATTTCTAATCACTTAAATGCAGGAGGTGGCGATAGTCATTGTGTAACGAATGTATAAGAATTAAAGCCAAATAAATAGAAAGAAATGGAGGAAGATATAAATTGATAAAGACACTCATAAACTTAAATGAGGTGGCTTATGTTTAATATAATAGAAACTTTCAAAGATGATTCTCCTAAATTTAATGAACTGGTAATTAATTTTATTAAAAGTAAGGTAAATAGTGACTGATACAATGTGCCAAATTAAATTTGTATGGTATAATTTAATTGGCTTTAGTTGTTATACAACAAGGAAAGGAGAGTAAGCTTGTATAACACTTTAAATGTGATGCCAGATTACTACAAAGCAGGAATTTATATAAGATTATCAGAAGCTGATGAAGGTAAATCTTACGAATCTGAAAGTGAGAGCGTCCTTAATCAAAGAAATATACTAATGAATTTTATCAAAGAAAAAGGATTTATTTTTGTAGATGAATATGTAGATGATGGATATTCTGGTACTACTTTTGATAGACCAGGATTTCAAAGATTACTCACAGATATTAAAGCTAAAAGAATTAATCTTGTAGTAGTAAAAGACTTATCAAGATTAGGTAGAGATCATATTTTAACAGGATATTATGTTGAAACTTTCTTTCCAGAAAACGGAATAAGATTTATTTCTATGTTGGAAGGATACGATAATGCGATCAATCAAGCAAGTAATGATTCAGCAACATGGTTATTTGCTTGTAATGATTATTATAGTAAACAAAATTCTATTAAAATTCGTAATGTTTTAAATGACAAAAGAAGAAATGGTAAATTTATTGGAAGTGCTCCAAGTTACGGATATTTAAGAGATCCAGATGATAAAGGACACTTAATACCAGATCCAGAGTATGCATGGGTAGTAAAAAAGATATTTGATATGGCTTATAACGGTGTAGGACTTTCTGAAATAACCACTTATTTGAATGATAATAATATAAAAACACCTAGTTGTTTGAAGAGAAAGAATCCTAATTCAAAAGCTAAATATAATCCTATGTGGACTATTTCTTCAGTTAAAAAGATTTTAAAAAATCAAATGTATGTAGGTGATATGGTACAAAGTGTACAAACTAAAGTATCATATAAATCCAAAAAGAAAAAATCATTACTGAAAAGTAATTGGGATATAGTTAAAAATACCCATGAGCCATTAGTAGATAGATTTATATTTGAAAGTATTCAAAATAATATTAAAAGAACTACTAAAACTACTATTACTAAGAGAGAAAAAAGGCTATTCGAAAATTTATTATATTGTAAAGAATGTGGCAATACTTTAACAATTTCTTATAGAAAAAATCATGATTATTGGACTATTAATTGTAATAGATATTCAAGAGATCCTAAAAGAAGAATGTGTGAACCTCATTTCAGTCCATATGAAAAATTAGAGGAAGCATTGCTAGAAGTTATTAGAAATACTTGTAAAAAATATTTAAATAAATTAGATATATCAGAAATATCTAAAAGTATTAATAAAAAAGATAATAGTGAAGTTAATAACAATATAAATGATTTAAGAAAGCAAAAAAAAGCCTTAATTAGTAAATTAGATATGCTATATCAAGATAAATTTAATGGCATAGTATCTGAAGAAATGTATTTAAGAATTTCTAGAGAAATAGAAAATTCTCTAGTTAGAATAAGAGAAAAAATTAGGGAGTTACAAGATGCAAAAAATGATAAAAAGGTTAATAAGAATGATTTAAAAAACTACGAAGATAAAATAAGAGAATTAATTGATATTGATAATCCATCAAGAGAATTAATTGGAACTTTAATAGATAAAATTATTATAGATAAAGATAGAAACATAGAAATTATCTATAAATTTAGTACGTTAAATGCTTAGAACTTTGTCGCAAACTGCGACAAGGGGTACATAAAAAATTGATAAACTACTTATACAGATATTGAAACAAGAACAAACGTTTGATATAATATATGCAGCAAAGGAGGTTAGTTAAAATGAGTAATATAGAAGAATATACTGAAAAAACTTTTGAAAGTATAAAACATATTGATGAATATGGAAATGAATATTGGGAAGCAAGAGAGTTAATGCCTTTACTAGAATATAGTAAATGGGAAAATTTTCATAAAGTTATAAAACGAGCAATGATTGCATGCGAAACTAGTAATAATAAGGTAAGTGACCATTTTCCCGAGTTCAGGAAAATGGTTGACATAGGATCAAAGACAAAAAGAGAAACTATTGATTATCGTTTATCTAGATACGCTTGTTATTTAATAGTTCAAAATGCAAATCCTAGAAAAAAATCAGTAGCTCTTGGGCAAACTTATTTTGCAGTACAAACTAGAAAACAGGAAATTACTGAATTAGAATATTCAAGATTAACTGAAGATGAAAAAAGATTATATACTAGAATTCTTGTTAATAATAAAAATAAGTATTTATTTAAAGCTGCTAGAGAAGCAAGTGTAGAAAATTTTGGTAAATTTAATAATTATGGATATAAAGGACTTTATAATGGAGAAACAGCTAAACAAATAGCAAAACGTAAGAACATAAAGGGAAATGAAGATATTCTTGATTATATGGGTAGTGAGGAATTAGGTGCAAATTTATTCCGTATTACACAAACAGAAGCTAAACTAAAAAAAGATAATATAGATAATGAAGATGATGCTTGTTTAACTCATTATAATGTAGGTAGAACCGTTAGAAAAGCAATTGAGGAACTTGGTGGTAATATGCCAGAAACTTTACCAACTCCAGAAAAATCCATAAAAGAATTAGAGAAAGATGAATTACAAAAAATTGGAAATAATTAAGTAGATATATTATGAAAAATTAAATTCCGTTCAGTTCCGTTCAGTTCCGTTCAGTTCCGGTCACTAGTATTAAACTTTAAAGGTAGTAGGTGATGTAAAAATGATTAAAATATCTAAGGTAAGAGATGCTCTATATGATGTTAGTATGGAAACAAGTTGTTATTTTAATACTAAAACAAATGAAATACTATGGCATTTTGGTTTCGATGAAGAAAATTCTACATATACAGAAGATGATGAATTTAATGATGATATTATAAGTATGTTTGATTTTTATACAAAAAATGATTATGATATTATGCAAGATTTTATTAGCAGTATAGGTAATGATTTATTAAGAAATGAGCTATATAATAAGACTAGAGGAAAAGGTGCTTTTCACAGATTTAGAGAAATAACTGATTACAACAATATAACTGATGATTGGTATAAATTTCAGGATAATGAGTATAAGAAAATTGCAGAGAATTGGTGCCTTGATAATAAAATAAAATATGAAAAAGATTGCTAAAAAAGAAGGAAGTGGGTGAAGTAAATGAATAATAAATTTAATAATATGTTACAAGAGTTTTTAAAAAATAATAATGTTAAAGATATTGATGAGGCAAATGAAAAGTTGCAAGAATTTATAAAAATGTATAATAATGATGAAATAGAATATAAAAATACACCACTTGATGATGCTTATGAAATATTAGAAGAAGCACAAAATGCAAGAAATGAGAAAGAAGCACTAAGGTTAGCTAAAAAAGCATATGAAAAGTCATCAGAATGCTTTGATGCAATTTTATTTCAATGTGACTTAGAAGAAAATGGAATAAAAAGAATGAAACTTTTAGATGATGGACTTGAATTTGAAAAAAATAGATTAACAAAGGAAAAATATTTTGATAAAGAAAATATTGGACATTTTTATGGAATATTTGAAACAAGACCATATATTAGAGGATTAGTTATTAAAATAGAATACTTATTAGAAGAAGGAAAATTACGTCAAGCAGCTAACATATGTAAAGAAGTTTTAAAATTAAATGAAAATGATAATTTGGGTGCCAGATATTTATTAATGGCAATATATGCTACATTAGAAGAAGAAAAAGATATGCTAGACTTATATAAGAAATATCCCGAAGAAGATCTAGAAATGTTATTTCCTTTGTTCGCAATATACTATAAGATTGGAAATGATAAAAAAGCTAAAGAATATTTAAATAGAATTGATAAATGTAATTCGAATTTTGTGAAATTTTTTAAAGGAACTATAAAGCAAAGTGAAAAAGTGAGTCCTGGATATTACAGTAGAGGTGATTCTTCTGAAATCTTTATGTATCTTAGTCGTTATGATTATTTATTAATTACAATGCCAAGACTTCATGAATATGTTATAGAAAGTTTAATGAAAAAGAAAAAGTAGTTACACTTTGACCATCACCAGGTGGAGATGGTGCTGAAGTAATCTACGCACTTAGAAACAATAATACATTATCTAAGAAAATATTAAATGAACTTGAAAAAGAAGGACAAAATGTAAGAAAATACTATCAGCAAAGATTACCAAGTAATCCTATAAAGGATTATTACTTCATGCAGAGAAATACACCTAATAATGAAACAATAACAGTAGAGTATGGTTTTATTGATAGCCCAAAAGATGATGTAGAACAAATAGAGAAAAACTATAAAAACTATGTAGAAGCAGTTATAAGAGCATTAGCAGATTATAAAGGATTCAAATATACTCCACCACTTGGAAGTAATTACTATATAGTTAAAAAAGGAGACTCTTTATGGAGTATAGCAAACAAGTATGGAGTAACAGTTAAAGAACTTAAAGAAATAAATAAACTAACTAGTAATACACTTAAAGTAGGTCAAACATTAAAATTAACAAAGAATGATGAAATGATACCTGAAGATTATTTGATTTATAAAGTAAAAAGCGGAGACTCACTTTGGGATATTGCTAAAGAATATAATACAACAGTAGCAACATTAAAGAAAATAAATAACTTAACAAATGACAAATTAACAGTAAATCAGCAATTATTTATACCTAAAAGCGATAATTCAAGTGTAAAAAATGCAGGAGAAATCAATTACGTTGTTCAAAAGGGTGATAACTTGTGGACAATTGCTAATAAGTATGACACAACAATAAATGATATAAAAAATTTAAATAATCTGAAAACGAATACTTTACAAATAGGGCAAGTTTTAAAAATTCCTGGATCAACAAATTATAATACTTACACAGTTAAAAAAGGAGACTCACTCTGGAAGATAGCAGATAAATATGGTACATCAGTCAACAAACTAATGACAATTAACAACTTAACATCAACCACATTACAAATAGGACAAAGTATTTTAATTCCAACAAATTAATAGTATATAAAATTATATACTATTCAGAGTGTTGACAAAGTTCAATACTCTTTTATTATAGAAAAAAATATGATAAAATTAATATGCGAGAAAAAATTTCTATTTTAACCAAAAGAAATATTCAACTTCTCGCTTTTATTATGTATAAATGGTATAATTAAAGTGGATAAGATAGAAATGAGTTGATGTAAAAATGATAAGTATAAATAAAAATATTCAAATTGAAATCTTAATGACTACTATGGAAGAAATTGTCCCAAAAGATAGTTTGTTTCGTAAGATAGACAAATATATAGATTTCACTTTTGTTTATGATAAAGTAAAGAATTTATATTGTGAAAATAACGGAAGACCAAGTATTGATCCAGTTGTATTGTTTAAAATAATATTCATACAAGCTTTAGATGGAATAAAATCAATGAGACAAACTTGTAAAAAAATAAAGGTAGATGCTGAATATAGATGGTTTTTAGGAATACCGTTTGGTCAAGATACTCCACACTTTTCAACTTTCAGTAAAAATTATGAAAGAAGATTTAAAGATTCAGATATATTTGAAGAAATATTTGTAGAGATAGTAAATCAAGCAATAAAATATAACTTAGTAGATGGAACTATATTTTATACAGATTCAACTCATAAAAAAGCAAATGCTAATAAAAATAAGTATGATGATGAAATTGTTAAAGTAGTTAAAGAAAGAAGAAAATGGTTAGAAGAAGAAATAAATGAAGAAAGAATAAAACAAGGAAGAAAACCATTTGAGTATAAAGATGAAACTGAAGAAAAGCAAATTTAAGTATGATAAAGAATTAGATATATATTACGAAAAAGAGACAGGTGAAGTATTAGAATACAGTGGCTTAATAGATAAGAATGGATATAAAACATATATAAATCTAGATAGAACAAAATTAGTAAAAAGACATATTCACGAAGAATGGAATGAACATTTTAAAGAAAATAGACTTACAAAAGAAGGTAAAGAACTTTATCAAAAAAGAAAAGAACATGTAGAAAGAAGTTTTGCAGATTCAAAACAAAATTATGGATATAGATATGCTATGTATAAAGGAGTTAA
>CAVDFY010000059.1:0-15481 GCA_963607925.1 bacterium | reverse complement strand
CAATATGACATATATAGATTCATCAACTAAATACCTAGATTCTATATTTGTATGTAAAAATATATTAAAAGGAATTATTTATGGATCTCTTTTGATATTTACATTCTTTGAATCAAAATTAAATAAAAAAATATCAAAATTGATTAAAAATATAAAAAAAGTTGATTTTTCTAAATAGTTGTGGTATAATATGCATCGAAAAGTTGATAAGGTAAATATGGAAAAGATTGACAAAATGAAGATTTTGTGGTATAATACAAGACATATTTACAAAGGGGGTAAATAAAATGAATGAAAGTTTAGTAAAAGCAATCAAATCAACAATGAGTTCACAAGCAAAAACATTTAATGAATTACAAAAAGAATATGAAATGGTTGTAAAGATGGAACCAAAAAATATTCAAGCACAAAATGAAATAGCAATTAAGGCACAAGGAGTTTACAAAGATTATAATACTGCAAAAGCAGAATTAGCTAGATATGAAAAAACTTATAATGAATATGTTAATTTATGCGGAGCACAAAGTATTGAATCAGATAAAGAAAAATCAAAAGAATTAGATAAAGCTGTTTCTGAAGCATATGACAAACTTGTAAAACTTGAAGATGATTTAGCTGAAAAATATAATGTAACAATTGAAAGAGAAGTTGAACCAACCGAAGAAGACGAAGAAGAATATACTTCTGAAAAACCAAAAAAAGGAACTGCTAAAAAGGTTATTGCTGGTGCGTTAGCATTAGTAGCTGCTGTAGGTTTAGGATACGGATTAAGAGGATGCACTGACACAAGAATGGCAAATGATAATACAGCAATTGTTGATACAACAACTCAAGATGAAAAAGAACTAGGAGAATATGGAACTTTCTTAGATGTAACAGATGACGAACAAGTAAATGCGAGAGCTAATTACTTATATAATACATATTTTGAACAATTTAGAAGCAAATTAACTCCAACTGAACAAGAAATGATTACTCCAGAAAAAATAGCTAACATTATTAGAGTAGCTAACGGAGAACTTCCATTAGATTCAGAAGGAAATAGATATTATGATGCTAACCTAACTGATGATTATATTCAAGCATTAACAAAAATAACTGCTGATCTTCCATCATCACCAGCATTAGATAAAATTTATAACGTTCCAACTCACTTATTTGCTGTAGATGGTAGCGACTTATCAAACTTCATGATGAAATATGATGAAGATTATGCCAATATAGCTGATGCTAGAAATAATCGTGATGGAGAAAAAGCTCAAGCTTCAATCGCATCATTAGGACAAAAATTATGGTATGAATGGTCACTTCAAGGTATGAACTATGAAATAGATGGTAAGATGACTGATTACAAGAGTCCATTTGATTTACCTGCTGCACAAAGAGCGTTAGCATTAAATGCATCAGTTGCAAAATATGGACCATATGTATTTGAATATAATTTAAATGCAATGCAACCAGTATGTATAGACGCTTGTGTAGATTATTATTCAAAAACAATGAAACAATTAACTGTAAATGAAATCTTCGTTGGTGTAACAAGTGGTGAATATGATACAGTTATAGCAAAAGCTGCTGGAATTGAAGTTGATAAAGAACCAGATTCAATAGCTTTTGATCAAGACTTAAGAGATCAACTAGAATTTAAATATCGAGAATTAAAACAAATGACTTTAAAATAATTAAAAGGGGGAAAAAGTTATGTATAGTAATGAAAGAGGATCTAGATTTAGTATACTTGATATAATTGTTAAATTAATTTTTGCAGCATTGTTTATCTTTATATTAATTTGGTTATTCGAAAAGAATGTTCCAAATATGAAGGCATTCTATAGTAATGTATTCAGAGAAAATATTAAATATATGCAAGAAGCTGGTGAAAGTTATTTCACAGATGACAAGTTACCTAAAGAAATCGGAGATACAAATAGAATATCACTTGCTGATATGTTTGATAAAAAGTTAGTATTACCATTTGTTGATGAAGACGGTAACTCATGTAACCAATATGATTCATATGTAAGTGTTACAAAAACTGACAATGGTTATGAATTAAAAACAAACCTTGTATGTAATAAAGAAAGTAATTATACTGTAAAAATTCTAGGATGTCATAATTATTGTAAAGATGCATTATGTTCTAAAACTTGTAGTGTTGAACAAATTACAGAATATAAATACAAAAAATTAAGTAGTGTTACTACTTATAAATGTCCAAGTGGATATAAAAAATCTGGTAAATATTGTGTTAAAAGTAAATTAGTTGATTCTAAATCAGCAAATAAAACAACAACATCTACAAAAGTTATAACAGTTGATGCAACTAAAGTAATCGATAGTGGAACTAAAAAAATATTAGAAACTATCAAAGTTAAGAATAGTGATTCTTATGAAAAAGTTTATATAAATGCAATTAAAGAAACAACATCAGGAACAACAACAACTACTAAAGTTTATGTTGACCCAATTAAATCAACAAGTAGCGGTAATACATCTACTGTTAAAGAAGGATATAGTTGTCAAAAAACAAAAACTGTAAGAGAATCTTATGATTGTACAAAATATAAAACTGAAACTCAATGTACTACAAAATATAAACAAGAAGCATATAGTTGTCAATGTTCAACTAAATATGTAGGTGGTGTATATAAAACATCATGTAATACATGTTATAAATCAGTTCCATATCAATCATGTAGTGAAGTTAAAAAATCTTACACAGATACATGTTATAGAGATGTAACAAAAACTTATACAGATACATGTTATAGAGACAAAACTGTAACTACACCAGGAACAACAACTTATAGTTGTCCATCAAATGCTGAAGGTAGTGAAGGTTCAGGATCAAGCTTAAAATGTTTTTACTATAAAAAGACAACTACACCAGGAACAATAACTTATAGTTGCCCATCATATGCTGATGGAAGTTATGGTTCAGGATCAAGCTTAAAATGTTACTACTTAGAAAAAGTATCAGGTGGATACTCATATAAATGTCCAAGCAATTCAAATTATTCAACTGGATCAGGATCAAGCTTAAAATGTTACTATGTAACTAATGGTTCTTATCATTACACTTGTGAAAAGGGATATACTCTTGACGGAAAGTATTGTAAGAAAACAGTAAGTGAATCTTCAACAGTTAAAAAATGTGATAGCGGATATAAATTAGAAGGCGACAAATGTAACAAATACTCTAGTACAAAAATTAATGCAACTAAAACAACAAGCAAGAAAACAGTTTATAAATGGAGTAAGAGTACAAATTTATCTGGATGGACAAAAACTGGAGAAACAAGAACTGTACAAGGCGAAGAAAAATGTGAATAAAAAGAGAAATATAGAGATATTTCTCTTTTTTTTCTTGTAATTTAACGTGAAAAAAGATAAACTTAATATGGAGGTAAATATATGGCAACAGCTAAAAACAATAAAAAAGGAAAAAAGATAAATAATACTGCAAAAAAAGTAACTACTACAGAACCTATAGAAAAGAAAGTAGATAAAGTTGTAGTTAATGCAAAAAAAGTTGTAGTTGAAGTAAAAGAAACAAAAAAGACTACAAAAAAGACAACTAATTTAGGATGGCTATGGGTATTAATCGGTTTAGTACTACCACCAGTTGGAATAATACTATATTTTGTTTGGAAAAACAAAAGAAAAGAAGATGCACTTAAGGCTGGAAAAGCAGGATTAGTTGCATTATGCATTTGGGCATTTGTTGGTATTTCATTTATACTTAGTGATGGCGGAGGCAATAACAATCAAAATTCAGGTGGTACTGAATTAAAGACAGTTGATGTTTCATTAGCATCAGATACAATTAAAAATTGGTATAATGATTTAAATAGTGGAGCAGGAGTAGTTACAGTTATCGCAAGTAGTACTTGTCCACATTGCCAAAATTATAAACCAATCATAACTGAAATTTGTGAAAAAGAAAAAATTAAATTATACTTCTTTGAATCAGATCAATTATCTCAAGATGATTATACAATATTAACAAATTCTATTAATTTACAAAATTATGAAGGATATGTTCCATATACATTTATTGTAAAAGATAGAAACTTTGTATTAGATCATACTGGAGAACAAGATGAATCTAGCACAAGAAACATGTTAACAGAAGCAGGTTTATTAGCAAACTAAGAAAGTAAAGAAAAACTAGGAAACTAGTTTTTTTTCTTTGCATATAGTATAATTTCTATAGGTGAAGTATATGAAAAAAAGTTTATTTTTAATTATAATCATAACTATAATCGCAGTATTAGCAAAATTTTATATATCAAATTATAAAATAGAATATAAAGTAAACGGATACGATGTTAAGACAATCTATAAAGATAAAAGGTTTTATTTTGAAATTAATAAAGATAAAACATATAACTTTGATATATATTCTAAAAGAAAAATGTCTAAAACTAAAATTAATAAGATAGAAGAATTAGATTTAACAAACTATTATTGTATAATTCCTTCTATTAAAGATATGGAAACTTATCCATTATGCTATGATAAAGAAACTGAAGAATATATTGACTATAATATTATAGATGACGAAATGTTATCTGATTACCAATATAAATCAAATTTAGGCTCTAAACCAGAAAAAGATTTCGAGTATTATAATTTACTTAAGGATAATGAATATATGGCTCTATGGACTTATAAAGGCTATATAATAATGAATGGTAAATCATATAAGAATGTAAATGTATTTAAAAAAGATAGATATGATAATAGTCTTTCATACATTATAGATAATACAATATATATGCCAAATTATAATGAAGAACATGAATATTCAAAATTAATAAAATTAAATCTTGAAACATATAAAATAGATTCTATATCTTTAGAAAAGAAAATAGATTTTGATTCATATATAGTTGGTAATATAAAAAATAAACTATATATATTTGATAATAAAAATAGTATATTATATGAATTAAATCTAAAAAATAGTAAATTAATAGTAATAGGAAACGCAGAAAAAGGGTTTACAAAGTACAAAGATGGAGAATGGGTAACATGCAGTAAAACTGAGTATAAAATAAATAAATTTAAAATAGAAGATCAAAAAGAATCAAATTATACTTATAAAATAGATAATAATATTTTACTAAAACAAATAAATGAAAATAGTAATATTACAACAAAAATATCAAACAATATATCAAATATTATCTATAAATATCAAGATAACATATATTATATTTTTGAAGATAATTTATATTTATACAATCCTTTAAAAGGAAATAACAAAGTGTTTTATAATTATGAATTAAACTTTAATAAAGATAATACAATTTTTATGTATATTAAATAGCATTTATAAAAAGAAATCATATAATACACTAGGTGATTATTATGATAGATAAAAATAGTGCTAAGGAACTAGAAAGTCCATTTTATACATTATATGAAATAAAAAAAGGTGATTCTTTATATAAGATTTCAAAAGAATTTAATGTTAATACAAAATTATTATCAGAATTAAATGGATTAAATTTAGATGATTACATATATCCTGGACAAACACTATTAATTCCTAAAAAAGATGTTAGCTATTACATAACAAAAGATGGAGATACACTTTATAATGTTAGCAATATATTTGGTGTAAAAGAATCGGATATTGTTAATAGCAATAAAACAATTTATTTATTGCCAGGACAAATGATATATTATAAAAAATAGGCTAAGTATCTAGTCTTTTTTTTCTTATCATGATATAATTTCTATAGTAGGAGTTGGTTAGGGTGATAATAAAAAAACCTTATGCTTTTCTAATAAAAAAATTTAGATGGATACATGGCATTCTTTTTGCTATGTTGGTTTTTTTAGCGGTAAAATCAATAAATATTTACACATTCTTCAGTGATTACGCGACAAACCACTATTATGTAATGTCATCAATGCTAGCTTCAGAATATATAGATCTAACATTATTTATAGTAACGATTCTAGCAATACTGGTAAGTGCTTTAATATATTTCATCTTATCATTAAAAAATAAAGATAGAAAAACCTATGCATTCTTATGCTTATATTATATTGTTTTATTTGTTTATTTTATTTACATGTTATCAATATTCCAAAACTTACAAAGCAAAAGTTTAGGTATAGAAACAGTAAGAGCGATTAGAGATATAAGTGTTATTGTTTCACTACCACAAATTGTATTCTTATTTATAATTCTTGGAAGAACATTGGGATTTAATTTAAAACAATTTGATTTCAAAAAAGATTTAGAAGAAATGCAAATAGATACCAAAGATTATGAAGAAGTAGAAGTAGAAATTGGTAAAAACAATTATAAAACAGCAAGGTTTTTAAGAAAAACATTGAGATTAACTAAATACTTTATACTGGAAAATAAATTTATCGTAACAATTTTAGCATCAATAATAGTATTAACGACTTCATTAGTAATTTTTGTAAATATTAAAGTATATAATGTTAGTTATAATGAAAACGTAGAAATACTTGCTAATAATGTTTATTATACTGTAATGTCTTCATATGTAACAGACAAAGACATAAATGATAATCTAATAACGAAAGATAAAAAATATATATTGATAAAAATCAAAGCAAACAACAAAACAACAACTAATTATAATTTATATAGAGAAACATTTAGATTAGAATTAAATAATACAATGTTAATTCCAACATTTGGTCTAGATAACAAATTTATTGATGTCGGAAAAACTTATAGTCCATTTGAAATCAAAAGTGGAGAAACAAAAGAATTTATAATAGTTTTTGAATTAGATGATAGTGTAAATCAATCAGAATTTATACTAAAAATAAAAAACTATGATTATGGAAATTTTACTACTTTAGAATCTGAATATAAAGATATTAATATAGTTCCAAAATATATAGATCATGATGAAGACTATGGAAAATTATATTTGCCAATAAGATTAAATCTTGAAGAAACAATGTTAGGTAAAACAAATATAGTATTAAATTCATATGAAATAGCCACAACATTTAAAGAAAAATATGAGTATTGTCTAGAAGAAAATAATTGTATGACTAATACATACATAGTAAAACCAATTTCAACAGGGAAAGGAAATTTGTCTGTATTGAAACTAAGAGGAACACTAGATTTAGATGACGATTTATACATGAATAAGTATATAACTAACTTAGGAGATTTATTAAGTTATTTTGGAAAAATAAGCTATAGATATAGAGGAAAATATAAAACTGCTTCAATTACTAAAATACCTACTAAATTAAAAACAAATGAATATTCTTATGTTGAAGTACCTTCTGAATTAGCTGAAGCAAATAAAATTGAAATAATTTTAACAATTAGGGGCATAAAATACACATTAGTGTTGAAATGAAGCATATAATTTGATATAATTATATGCACATGGAGCCATAGCCAAGTGGTAAGGCACAGGTCTGCAACACCTCCATCGTCGGTTCAAATCCGACTGGCTCCTCCAAAATAAATATTAGAGCTGACATAAATTTGTTAGCTTTTTTAATGTCAAAAAACGAGTAAAACTTACTCGTGATTTATATATTCTTTTGGAATTTCTATGTTCCCCGATAAAAAATAATTAAATATGTCATTAACAATCATAATAATTAACTTTAAACAATCACTATTAATTAAACTACTTTTAAAATAGTCACTAATAATTGTATTCTCAATATCATCAAAAAGAATTGGATATTTACTTTTTTCTATACTATCTATACTTAGAATTTTATTAGTAAAATCTTTAACAACATTAATTTCATATTCAATCTTGTTATCTACTAATTCTTCTAATTTATTTGCATCTTCAAACAAATTCAATGCATCATGATAAGATACGAAATCAGAGCCACTTTCTTTTTCATACAAATTAATAAACTCATGTAATTCATTAATAGAATAGTTATGTTTATATTTTTCCTTCAGGTACTTACAAACAGGAGAGTCAAGTACATAGCCTTGTAGATATATTTTGTTTAATTTAATATTTTTTTGTATCTCATATTTATGATTAGATGTTTCTTCAAACACAATACAATTTGTTACAAAGCTAAACAATTTATTATTTATTATTTGATCAAATTCTTGAACTTTTTTATAACAGTTTAATATAATTTCGTTATAATTTTTATCTTCCATAATTACCTCTATCTATATAAATAATATACAATCAAAAATAAAGCACAAGCTACAAACATAGATATAATAGTTAGTACTAGTTGTCCGGCAAACCCACCAGAAGATCTGACAAGTGACTTTGCATTTTTATCTTCAATGGTTCTTGATAAGTTATGTTCTTCTATTATCTTACATTGTAATTCATAAATTTCTTTTCTAGTAGTAGACATTTGATTTATATTTTTAGAAGCAGAATCTCTTTGTTCTTTTTTAACTCTAAATGTTTGTAATTCAACACTATCAGTTAATTGTGAGGGCTTATTATCGAGTCCACTAATTTTTTCTTCTAACATACTTTTTAATTTCATAACATTTTCTACCATTTTTGGAGTCATTCTAGATTCATTTTTAATTGCTCTTCTAACTATTGCATAATTGTTTCTAGGATTAGTTAAATGATCTTTAGATTCACGATTATATTCTTGGACCTTAATATACATATTAGCTTCTGGTATATTTGTAAATATAATATCAGAAGGACTAATAGTATCATAATAGACATTTCCTTGATGTTCTATATATTCAGAAGCTTTATCTTTCATAGTATAAGTTATGGTATCAAGAAGCCCTAAATCACTAGGAACAGCCCTTGATACATCGTTTTTACCAACTAATTGTTTAGATATTAATCCTACGTTAAGCTTTGGAGAAGAATATTTATCATAATTTTGTTGATATAAATCAATAACTCTTTTTGTTTCATCTTCTGACAGTCCTGCGTTTGTACACAAATCCAAAACATTTCTTCTGCAAGCTTCCTGATTTCTTAATATATATGGAGAATTCTCAATACTTTGAAAACTAAGCAGATGATCAGAAGAAGTAAACCAATTAAACCATTCAGGTGAATATATAGCATGTTGAAAAATTTTAGAATAATCATGTTCATAATATATACCAGTGCCACCATAATAAGGATATCCTCCAATTGGCGCTGCTACACCTTTACTCATAAAGGTATCTTGAACCCACTGCTTATCATCAGTAGCGCTAGTTCTATTACTCGGGTTTGCAATTAGACCGTTCGTCATAATTGATTCACTATATGCATCAGGAAATGAATGCGTTACATAACCTTCTTGAATATATTCGCTTAAATAAAAATCTTTAATTATTTTTTCATCTTCAGTAGAAAGACCTTTTGATATATCAATACCAAGTTTATTAGCAATTACAAATGAAATAACTTTTGCTTTTTCAACATCAAACTGTTCAGGAGCAATTTGCTTAGTACCAAGTTTGGCATATAATGATTCCATTTGATTCATATAGTATTCAAAGCCAAAACCATCTTTATGAATAATCATATGAGTATATACTTCTCCTAGCAGATTCCCTAGAACACCAATACTTTTACTTTGTTCCCAATTTCTTTTCAACATCTCAATTATGAAATTGGACTTTAAAGCATTATTAATATTAGTAGATAAAGTCATCTTCTCATCCATAACAAATACTCCTTATATCTTTATACAATTATATTATAGCATTCATCATAGTTAAATTTAAATATTTAATAAAACTTTACATATTTCGTGATAGATAGAAAATTATTTATATAATAAAAGGAAGCTTAATACTTCCAATTACTTTTCTAAATCACTTTCATATAATTCTTTATAGAATTCACATCTTTCTAAGAGCTCTTTATGACTACCATTATCAATAACCTTACCATCATTAATAACAAATATTTTATCAGAATCTATTACAGTAGAAAGTCTATGAGCAATTATTAATACTGTATATTTACCATTTAAATTATTAATTGCTTTTTTTATATTTCTTTGAGTTTCATTATCAAGAGCACTCGTAGCTTCATCAAATAGAATTATTTCACTTTTAACAAGTAAAGCTCTAGCAATAGCAAGTCTTTGTTTTTGACCACCTGATAATGTAACACCATTTTCACCAACAACAGTATTATATTTTTCAGGTAAACTCATTATATAGTCATCAATACAAGCCATCTTACAAGCCTCTCTTATTTCTTTCATAGTAGCATTTTCTTTTGCAAGTAATAAATTATCTTTAATAGAGAAGTTAAATATATAAGGACTTTGAGTTATTATAGACATATTATCTCTAATAGTAGAACAGGTAAGCTCATTAATATTATGACCATCAAAAAGTATTTCACCTTTGTTAACATCATATAACTTAGTAATTAAATTAAATATAGTTGTTTTGCCAGCGCCACTTTTAGCAACAAAAGCAACTTTTTCTTTCTCTTTAACTTCAAAACTCATATCTTTAAGAACCTTAATTCTATCATATCCAAAACTTACATTTTTAAATTCGATATTTCCATTTAATTTTTCAATACTAGTAGTACCAAATTTTTCTTTCTTAAACTTATTATCATCTATTATTTCATAAATCCTATTAGATGCAACACTAAATTTCTTATTGTACTCTAATATTTGAACAATACCCATTAATAGATTTTTAATTTTAGACTGATAATTAAATATAATTATAAATGTTGGAATATCAAGGAGAGAGCTACTATAAAGATAACAACCTAGAAGTATTAAACCTAAGTCAGTAATACTTCTTACATTGTTCTCTAAATACATATAAAATCTTTTGATATTCATAAAATTTATTTCTTCTTTGGTAGATTCTTCAATTTTATCTGAAGTTTGTTTTAATATAGTATCAGTAGCATTCAATACTTTAATATCTGTAATGCCTCTTATGACTTCACTAGTTAAACCTGTCTTTTGTTCTTGAATTAGTTTTAATTTTTTACTTATATCATATTGTTTATTAAGCCTTTTCTTATTAATAAAATATACTACTAAAGAGGTGATAATTGCATATATAAATAAATAACTATTAAGTATATATAATGTTACAAGAACTCCAACATTAGTAATTATATAGGAAATCCAATAAGCATATTCCATGAATAATTTAGCTATATCAGCAGTATCTTTATTTACTCTATCTATAAATAAACCAGAAGAATTTTTATCTATTTCTTCAATTTCTAAATTTAATATCTCCCTTGTTACATCTTTTTGGATACCAATCAATGTTTTCTGATATATTTTTTGGTAAAAAAAGCCTTTAAAATATACCATTAAGTAAAGGATAAGCTCTATAAATAACACTGCGACAGAAGACATTATCAACTGATTAATAACTCCATTTGTCATGTTAAGAATAATTTTTGCAGATAATAATGGAAGAATTGTCGTTATAATAGCCTCAATAACACTGACTGAACCATAACCAATTAAAGAGAATTTAGCTTCTTTAATATATTTCCACGTTCTCTTAACATTCAATTTAAAATTATCTTTTTTCATATTTTCATCCCAAATTCCTATTAACAATTTTACTGATAATATATTTTAATACAAGCCTTTAAATAAAAAGGAAAATTTGTTATAATATTAATACATTAAATGTAAAGGGTTACTTATGTAATTCTTTTTTCTTTATAAAAGTGTTAAAATTAAAATGGTGAATAATATGAAAATAGCAGTATTCTCAGATATACATGGAAATTATCAAGCACTTGAATCAATACTTAAAGATATAAAAGGAAAGAAGATAGATAAAACTATTTTTTTAGGAGATGCAGTTTCACTAGGACCTGATTCAAACAAATGCTTAGATTTACTATTTAAAGAAAAAGTAATATTTATTCTTGGAAATCATGAACTTTATTGTACTAAAGGTGTTTCTATAGATCCAGATAGTAATATAAATAAAAAAAATCATAATCTATGGGTAACAAGTACTATCTCAAAACAAAATCTAAAGAAATTAAAAGATCAAGAATTATCTTATGAACTTTCTATTAATAATAAAAAATATACATTTATACATTTTTTACTCGATAATAAAACAAAATATCCATTCAAACATTTAAGCATTTTTAGAGATGATACATATAAAAAAGAAATGGATAAGATAGACAGTGACTATGTATTTTATGGACATGAACATGCCGGAAGGATAGACTTCATAAATGGAAAAGAATTTTATGGAATAGGTAGTAGTGGATGCAGAATGGATAATACTACTTACTATTACATAATAGATACAAAGAAAAATAAAGTTAAAAAGTTAAATCTTTATTACGATAGAAAAACATTCTTAAAAAGTATTAATAATAAAGACTATCCAAATATTGAAAATATAAAGCAAACATTTTTTGGAATCAAAAAAAGAAGATGAGTAATCTTCTTTTTAGTTATCTATTTTTATTGTAATATCACTAGTAGGATAACTACAACACGGATGAATATAATTAAATTTTATATCAGCTTTACGTCTATGTTCCATTCCATCTTTAACACGAATAGTTCCCCAAAGAAGTAGACTTCTACAATAACCACATTCTCCACATTTGCATTTACTTCTAACACGTACATTACTTAATTCGAGTGCGGATAATATAGTTTGATTTTCAAAACAAGTAACATTATATTCTTCATCATTAGAAAACACTTTTATATTATATTGAGTTGGAAGTTCGGTAGGTGTTTGTTCACTAACTTCAACTTCAGGTTCTTCTTCCACTTCTTCCTCCTCATTTTTAACTTTTTTCTTTTTCTTTTTTTTAGGTTCTTCAACAACTATATCAACAACATTAGGAGTTTCAATAGTGTCACCTATATTTTCCTCAATAAGTGGACTACTTTCAAATCTTATATCTTTAATATCTAAATTTAAAACAGAAAGTTCATTCTTCATTTCAGCATAGAAGTCTAAACTTCCACAAGCAAATACAGTAAAATTAGAAGTTACAAAGCTTTTAATCATATTAACTGTAATTCTATTTTTAGAATTGCTTTTATTTATAAAGATAACTCTAATATTATTATAAGTGTTAGAAAGTCTCTTTAACTCATCTTTATATATAAACGAATTTTCATCATTTGCTTCATAAAAAATTGTTATATCTTTGTCAATCGTTTTATCTTCAATACTCTTAGCGATAGATAAAAGTGGTGAAATTCCATATCCAGAAGCAAGACCAACTATTTGTTTTTTATCTCGTATACTTGATGGGAAGAAATATCCAGAAGGTGATAAGGAATCAACAGTATCACCAATATTTAATTTATCTAACATATAATTAGAAACTAAACCATTTTTAATTCTTGTAACACTTATTCTATAAACATTATTTAAAGCATCTTTTGGAGAGCTAGATAATGAATAAGCACGTGATACAAATTTATTATCAAATTGAAATTGTAATGTTATATATTGACCAGGTCTAAATGTAGCTAAACTTCCACCATCAGCATTACAAAAATAAAATATTTTAATATCATCATTAACATCAACAATATTTTTAATCATTAGTTTTTGATAAGAAGGGTGAACACTTTTAGCTATTCTATCAACTATATATTCATTGTTAATAGGAGAAGGTGATGTTTTATTAATAATCTTTTCTCTGCCTTCTTTCATTTTTTTAAATTTCTTAAAATCTTTATTTGGAAAAGATGATATTTTTATTGCTTTCATTTTTCACCATCCATTTCTATATCTTTAAGTGTCATATTTGAAATTTCATATCCATTTAAGTATGTATTATCATATCCATGTCCATAGTATGAATAAGAACCACATAGTCTTAATCCTTTAATAACATTGTCTTCATTTTTATTAGTCATTCTTGATAAAGATGAATCAAAATTATTCATCGTATAACCATAAATACAGCCATCAGGAGAGCTATTATACTTAGAATATGTAATTGGTGTAGATATCTCTATTTCTTCAATATTCTCTTTAATATTAACTCCTAAAGCAGTTTCTAATCTATTTATTAATTTATTTGCAATTTTTTCTTTAAAAGAATAATAATTTTCTTCATTTAACACTTTATCAAATGGATTATCAAAGTATAAAGCAGTTATCGTTAAAATAGATGTACCCTCAATAGAAGCATCACTAATAGCGTTATTCAAACATGTAACAATAATAGTATTAGAATCAATACTTTTCATTCTTTCACTTTCAATATTACTATCAAGATCATTATAAACTAAATACATATAATTCTTAATTCCAAGGTCGCTAGCACTTTTATTAAGGCCTAAGTAAACAGTAATAGCTTTAGCTCCAAGTTTTCTACTATTAGTAAGTTTCAAAGCAAAACCAGGAACATTATCAAGCATAGTAGAATAAACATTTAAAGGACTACTATTTACAATAACATGTTTTGATTTATACATATTTCCTTTTCTAGTAGTTACACCACATACAGCATTATTTTCAACTAAGATTTTGTTAACAGTCTCATTGTAATATATTTTTCCACCATAACCAATTATTTTGCTTTCAATAGCATTAGATATTTCTTGACTTCTATTTTTAGGAACATATCCTTTCATATTAATATATTGATAGAAGAAATATATATATTGAGCAAAATTCATATTAATTGATGAAACACCAAAATATATCCAATAAGACTTAATAATATCTTCAATCTTTTTAGGAAGTTTTAATTTTTTAAATACTTCATCTACTGAATATGAAGCAACATTTACAAAGTTAGGATAATTACTTTTTAAATAATCATAATCGTATCCATTATTCTTAACATATGAAACACCATTATAAACTTCTTTAGCTAATTCAAAAAACTCTGATACTTTATCTTTAGATCCTTCTTCTATTTCTTCCATTTTTTTAATAAATTCATCTATACCAAATGGTATAACATATTCTTCTTTAGGATTATTAGTTTTAATTATTTTATATGCTTCAGGAAGTTCTACCCATTCAATAGACTCATTTAAATCAAATTTATCAAATAAACTACGAATATCTCCTTTGTTAGTTTCACTACCAAAATCATTTAATTCTCTTAGTGATGCTTCAAATTCAAATCTTCCACGAACAAAACTAGTAGCTAGTCCACCTGGCATACTATTAGATTCTAAAACTAAAACATTTTTACCATTCTTAGCTACGTTTAAAGCAGCCATCAAACCAGCATTTCCAGCACCAACTATAATTGAATCATATTCTTCGTTCATATCTACTCCTTATTATAATATAATTGTAGCAAATTTAACTAAATAAATAAATAAAAAAACTAACACTAAGTTAGTTTTTACATTTACCAGAATCACATTTTTCATTAAAATATTCTACTTCTAAAGTAATATGATTTATTTTATCTTCCTTAAGTTTATTTTTAACTTCATTCTTTGTTTTAATTATTTCTTCTTCACTAAGTACTTTATTTAAATGTATATGAGCAGTCATATAATTATTAACTCCATCCATAGACCAAATATG
>CAVDFY010000058.1:0-5675 GCA_963607925.1 bacterium | reverse complement strand
ATGTAAAAGATTACCTAGAACATTTAAATTTAAAGAAAGAAAAGCCATCTTCAGTAAGAAGAAAAATAAGTTCTTTAAAATCATTCTATAAATTTTTATATATTAATAATTATATTGATAAAAAAGATTATCCTCTTACCAAAGTTGCATATCCTAAAATGGAAAAGAAACTTCCTAAATTTATATATTATAATGATTTACTAGAAATAATTAATGAGTCCACTAAAGATAAAGATGGAGTAAGAGATAGATTAATTATAGAGATGTTGTATGCAACAGGTGTCAGAGTTAGTGAACTTATAAATATTAAGATAAATGATATAGATTTTAATAATAGAAGAATTATAGTTTTAGGAAAAGGGAATAAAGAAAGAATAGTTTATTATGGCGAATATGCAGAAGAAGTATTAAAAGAATACATGAAAACACATGAAAGAAAAAATCATAATTATCTATTTGTAAACTCAAAAGGTGGACAACTTACTGATAGAGGAGTTAGATATATAATAGATAACATTATGTCTAAATTATCAGTTAAAACACATGTTACACCGCACGTATTAAGGCATACATTCGCAACAGATATGTTGAATAACGGATGTGATATAAAAGTAGTTCAAGAATTACTTGGACACAGTTCGCTAAAAGCAACAGAGATATATACTCATGTAACAAATGAACACTTAAAAAAAGTATATTATGAATGTTTTCCAAGGAGGGACAAAAATGAGTAAATTATATTTTAGATATGGAGCTATGAATAGTGGAAAAACAACATTATTATTACAAGTAGCACATAACTATGAAGAAAGAGGAATGAAAGTAGTAATATTAAAACCTGGAATTGATACTAAGGGTGATGATAAAATAGTAACAAGAATAGGTCTTAAAAGAAAAGTAGATCATATAGTAAAAAGCGATGAAAAACTAATTAATTATTTATGTACTTTACCACTTGATATAGTTTGCGTATTAGTAGATGAAGCACAATTCTTAACTCGTGATCAAGTAGATGACTTATTTATGTTTACTAAACTAAAAAACATACCAGTAATTTGTTATGGACTTAGAAGTGACTTTAAAACAATGGCATTCCCAGGAAGCCTTAGATTATTTGAAGTATCAGATGTTATGGAAGAATTAATAACAATTTGTAGATGCGGTAAAAGAGCAAAATTCAACGGAAGAATAGTAAATGGAGAATTTACTTCTAATGGAGAACAAGTTGCAATAGACGGAGAAAATCATGTTGAATATGAATCTCTTTGTGGAAAATGTTACCTTGAAAAAGTACTCGGAATAACGTCTTTAGATGAATAAATTAAATCACTAATTATTAGTGATTTTTTTGTAAAATTTTATTTAAATATCTTCTCTCAAAAATAATGCTATGGTATAATAAATTAGTCGGTAACATATGTTGCATATGTCTTAAATGACAGGAGGGAGATAATAAATATGAAGTATGTTTACATGTTTAGTGAAGGAAACAAAGACATGAAAAATCTACTTGGTGGTAAAGGTGCTAACTTAGCCGAAATGACAAGTATCGGTTTACCAGTTCCAAGAGGATTTACTGTTACTACTGAAGCTTGTACTGCTTACTATGATGCAGGTAAAAAGATCAGTAAAGAAATCATAGATGAAATCTATGAAAAATTAGAAGAGTTGGAAAAACTAACTGGAAAGAAAATGGGAGACCTTAAAAATCCATTATTAGTATCAGTTCGTAGTGGTGCTAGAGCTAGTATGCCTGGTATGATGGATACAGTACTTAACTTAGGTCTAAATGATGAAGTATGTAAGTCATTTGCAGAAGCTACAAATAATAAGAGATTTGTTTATGATTCATATAGAAGATTTATAATGATGTTTGCAGATGTTGTTAAAGGATACAGCAAAAACTCATTTGAAAGAATCTTAGATAAAATCAAAGAAGAAAAAGGCGCAGAATACGATACAGATCTAAATGAAGAAGATATGTATGAAATCGCAATGAAATTCAAAGATGTTTATAAAGAACTTTCAGGAGTAGAATTCCCACAAGATCCAAAAGAACAATTAATAGAAGCAGTTACAGCTGTATTTAGAAGTTGGAATAATGAAAGAGCTATTTACTATAGACGTATGAATGATATTCCATCTAGTTGGGGAACTGCAGTTAACGTTCAAGAAATGGTATATGGAAATAAAGGAGAAGACTGTGGAACAGGTGTTGCATTTACAAGAAACCCAGCTACAGGTGAAAAGAAACTTTATGGTGAATACCTAATGAATGCTCAAGGAGAGGATGTTGTTGCCGGTGTACGTACTCCAAAAACAATTGATACTCTAGCTGAAACAATGCCAGAAGCATATAATGAATTTGTTAAAACTTGTGAAATCTTAGAAAGTCATTATAAAGATATGCAAGATATGGAATTTACTATTGAAAATGGAAAGCTATTCATGCTTCAAACTAGAAATGGTAAAAGAACTGCTGCTGCAGCATTAAAAATTGCGGTAGATTTATATAATGAAGGAATGCTTACTAAAGAAGAAGCATTACTAAAAGTTGAACCTAAACAATTAGATCAACTATTACACCCAAATTTTGATACTGACGCATTAAAGAAAGCAACTCCAATTGCTACAGGTTTAGCTGCTAGCCCAGGTGCTGGATGTGGTAAAATTTACTTCACTGCTGAAGAAGTAACTGAAGCTGCTAAAAGAGGAGAAGATACAATACTTGTTAGACTTGAAACTTCACCAGAAGATATCGAAGGTATGAACCTTGCTAAAGGTGTACTTACTATTCGTGGTGGTATGACAAGTCATGCAGCTGTTGTTGCTCGTGGTATGGGTAGATGCTGTGTATCTGGATGTGGTGAACTAACGATAAGTGAGGAAAATAAAACTTTAACTACAAAAGATGGAAAAGTATTCAAAGAAGGAGATTACATTTCAGTAGATGGAAGTACTGGTAAAGTATATGGTGAACAAATTAAAACTGTTGAACCAGAAATCAGTGGTAACTTCGAAACATTTATGAAATGGGCAGATGAAACTCGTAAATTACAAGTTAGAACAAATGCTGATACTCCAAGAGATGCTAAACAAGCATTAAAATTTGGTGCTGAAGGAATCGGACTTTGTAGAACAGAACATATGTTCTTTGAAGAAGAAAGAATCTTTGCTATTCGTCAAATGATCGTATCTGATACAGTAGAACAAAGAGAAAAAGCATTATCTAAATTATTACCAATGCAAAGAGGAGATTTCGAAGAATTATATAAAGAAATGAAAGGTTATCCAGTAACAATCAGATTCCTAGACCCACCTCTACATGAATTCGTTCCACATACAGATGAAGAAATCAAACCACTTGCTAAAGAGCTTGGAATGACATTCGAAGCATTAAAAGACAAAATTGCAACATTACATGAATTTAACCCAATGATGGGACACCGTGGTTGTAGACTTGCTGTTACATATCCAGAAATTGCTAAAATGCAAACTAGAGCTGTAATAGAAGCTGCTATCAATGTAGATAAATCAGGCATTAAAGTAGTTCCTGAAATTATGATTCCACTAGTTGGAGAAAAGAAAGAACTTGCTTATGTTAAGAGTATCGTAGTAGAAACAATTAACAAAGTATTCGAAGAACAAAATTACAAATTAGATTATAAGATTGGTACTATGATTGAAATACCAAGAGCTGCATTAACTGCTGATGAAATCGCAGAAGAAGCTGAATTCTTCTCATTTGGTACAAACGATTTAACACAAATGACATTCGGATTTAGCCGTGATGATGCTGGTAAATTCTTAGGTGACTACTATAGTAAACAAATTCTTGAAAGTGATCCATTCGCTAGAATAGATGAAAAAGGTGTAGGTTCGTTAGTTAAGATGGCTGCTGAAAAAGGTAGAAGTACTAGAAAAGATATTCACCTTGGAATTTGTGGAGAACACGGTGGAGACCCTGCTACAATTAACTTCTGTCATAGAGTAGGACTAGACTATGTATCTTGTAGTCCATATAGAGTACCAATTGCTAGATTAGCTGCTGCACAAGCTGCAATCAATAATAAATAGTTTGCCTGATATTTAAAAAACAATTAGGACGATAAAGTATATTTTAGAGGCAAAATAAAATATACATGATGCGGAGAAACTTATAAAAAGTAAGTTTCTCTTTTTTATTTAAAAAGGAGAATTAACATAAATGAAATAATAATAAAAGAAAATATAGAAGATATGATTTATGAGGTAAGAGGAGTACAAGTTATGTTGTCTTCTGATGTAGCAAAGCTATATAAAACAGAAACGAGAATTATAAATCAAACAATTAAAAGAAATATTATGAGATTTCCAGAATCTTTTTGCTTTCAATTAACTGATGAAGAAATTGATAAATTATCTTTAAGATCACAAATTGTGATCTTAAACAAAAATATGAACTTGAGAGGTCAACACATTAAATATTTACCTTATGTTTTAACTGAACAAGGAATAATGATGTTATCTGGGCTTCTTAAAAGCGACATTGCAGTCAAAGTAAATGTTCAAATTATTGATGCATTTGTCAAAATGAGAAAATACTTCGTGAATAATATACCAAATAATGAAATAATATTAAATCACGAAAAAAGAATAATAGAGTTAGAAAACGTATTTGATAAATTTAAGCATCATGAAGAGGTAAGTAAAATATTTTTTGAAGGTGAACTTTATGATGCATACTCATTACTATTAGATATATTAAACAGTTCAAAAGAAGAAATCATATTAATAGATAATTATATTGGAAAAGAATTGTTAGATGTTTTAAAAGAAATTAATAAGAAAATTATAATTGTATCTAAAAATATAGATAAGATATTAAAAGATAAATATGAAAGTCAGTATGACAATATAACATTTATATATAACACATCATTTCATGATAGATTTATAATACTAGACAAGAATAAATTATATGCATGTGGATCATCATTTAAAGATTTAGGAAAAAAGTGTTTTGCAATAGCAGAATTTAACGATAAAGAATACTTAGACAAAATATTAAACGTTTTAATATAAAAGATAATTAATTGGTGATTTATAAAGTTTTATGTTATAATCGAATTATGATAGGAGTTGTTTATTAATGAAAACTGAAGAAGGAAAAAAAGATACAAAGAAATTAATTTTGAAAATTATAATAACTTTATGCAATTTTGTGATATCAGCTGGAATGACAGCAGCTTGTATGGAAGAAGTATTACATCCAGATGCTATGGCAATAAACGCAGTTCTATCCATATTACCATTAATTTTAAGCATTATTTTATTTGTTTATTCTATTATTCAGATTAAAAATATATTTAAAAAGAAAATTGAAATAACTACAATAGACACAATCACATCAATTTTTTACACTTTATTTATTATTTCATTTATATTAAAAATGCTATAAAAATGGTAAATATTAATAAGATAGAAATATCTTATTTTTTTATAACAAACCAAGTAGGGGGGAAATATGGCATTCAATACATTAGAATATTTAAAATCAGGAAAAGTAGACTTTGTTTTTCAATGTACACCACATGATTATCAAAACTTAATTGTAAATGTCAGAAAAGCTCCAGATAGAATAGAAATAATAAATGGTTTTCTTTCTATACTGAAAAAGGAATTACCACATTTTT
>CAVDFY010000057.1:0-4245 GCA_963607925.1 bacterium | reverse complement strand
ATCTATTTTACTATCTATGTATATTTTCATATTACTGTTTGCAATACTTATTTTATTATCTTTTTGTAATACTATAAAGTTTCCAATTGAATATATGTATGTGTACTCAAATGGAATTATTTCTTCATTTTTAATGTTTACAACTCCATATTTATTATTTTTAGATGCGAATATGTATTTATCATTGAATACGTTTATATCATCATATATTAAGTCTATGATTACTTTTCCATTATGATTAATTAAACCAACTTTATTTGTTGCGTTAGCAATTCTAAAATAGTTTAATGAACTTACTTCAACATCGTAAGTGCTTTCGGAGTCAAAATATACTGCTCCAGTAGTAGTGTCTAATTCAGTTATTGTTCCATCATTAGTATTTAGTATTCCTTGGTGAAACTTATCTGTTTTTTCATCATAAGTATCTAAAAACACATAAGTTCCATATAGATCTCCCATATGTGGTACTGTTATTAAATCATAATCTTTAGATTTTTTTTTGGTTTTATTGTCTACGTAATAGCAGTAATCTCCATCAGAATAAAAACTATAATTTTTAGATGTTGCGTATGGTTTTTCATCATTATTATCATTACGTGTATTATCTAAGATTTTATCATTAAATATTTTTCCATTGTTACCAATTACATAATAAATACTATCTTGATATTCAACTATATTTTTAGTGTCGTCATCAAAATATATTCTTCCATCAGTAGTTAGTTTTGAAACTAATTCTACTTCTTTAAAATCTTCAGTTATTTTTGGTATTTCTGGTTCTTTAGGTTTTTCAGGTGTTTTAGGGGAGGATGAGAGAATACCTATAACAGAAGCACTAATACATAGTAATAGTGTTATTATGATTGCTATAACAGCAATTCTTTTTTTCTTATTCATTTATAACCACCTTTATTCTAAAAGTATTATAACATACAATTTAGACTTTTAAAATATTCATTTATAATATATAATATTTAATGGAGAAGTAAAATATGGCAAAAGAAATACAAGAATATATAACATATTTATCACCTGAATTTATATATGTTCCATTTGATTCAGTTGATAAATTACAACTATCTAAAAATAAATTAGTAAATCATAATACATTATTAGGTGAAAGAGATAATGGTAAAAAAATATTTAGTCCAGTTAGTGGTAAAGTTATTGGTGCTAAAGAGATGATTTATAAAAATGGTAAATGTAAAAGTTTAGTTATTGAAAATGATTTTATAGATAAAAAAGAGAGATTAAATCCTACTAGAAACTTAAGTAAAACTAAAAAGAGTGATATAGTAGAATCATTAAAGAAATATGGACTAGATAATAAAATAAATAGTAAGACTACTTTAGTAGTTAATTCTTTATATGATAAAAATTATGATCTTAAAGATATGGTAATTAATTATGAGTGTTATGAAGAGATACTAGAGGCTATAGATGAATTTATGAGTGCTTTTGGTATGAGGAATTGTTATATTTGTGTAGACAGAAATGATTTATATTCTATAGAGGCATATAACAAGTATATTAATGCTTTTTTAAATATTTGTATGGTTCATAGTAATAAGAAATTTAAGGATTCTACTTGTGTTTTTTATAGTGTTGAAGAGATTCTTGCGATTCATAAAGCTATATCTTTAGATTATATGTATGATAACACTATTTTAACTATTAATAATGGTAAACCAACTATAGTTAAGGCAAAACTATATACTTCATTAGTAGAACTCTTAGAAGCCTTAAAAATAGCTTATAATACTAAAAAAATATATGTTGATAAAATAAAAATAGATAATCCTTCTGACTTTATAATAGATGCTAGTGTTAGAAGTGTTATAGTAAAGGATAACTAATATGATATATGTATTCTTAGGAAATGAAATAAATATTATAAAAAAGAAAATAGATTCTTTAATAGATGAACTTAAAATAGATAATATTATTAAATATGATTATGATAGTGTAAGTATGGATGATGTATTAAATGAAATAAATTATGTAGATTTATTTAATGAAAAGAAATTACTTATAGTATCAAATTTTACTTTTAAGAAAATGAAAGATAAAGAAGAAAAAGCACTAAGTAATTATATTAATCATATGAATGATAATGTTATTATTTTAAAATGTATTGATGAAAAGTTAGATACTAAAAAAGAATTAATTAAATTAGTAAATGATAAATGTAAGGTTATAGAACTTAAAAAGATGGATTATAAAACATTACATGAATATGTTACGAAGATATTTAGTGATAATAATAAAAGAATAACTTATAATCAAATTAAAAATATTTTAAGTTTATGTGAGAATGATACAGATAGTGTTTTAAATGAAGTAAATAAATTGCTTTTATATAAAATGGATAGTGATATTATTACTGATGAAGATATAGAAAATGTAATTAGTAAGAATAGTGAAAAAGAAATGTTTAAGTTAAATGATGCGGTTATGGCTCATAATATACCAAATATGCTTGAAAGTACGAAGACTCTTGTTAGTAGTGGGGTAGATGAAGTAGTTATAATAGATTATTTATCTAAGCAATTTAGAACTCTTTACCAAATTAAAATTATGTCTAAAGATACTGGTATACAAACTATAACAAGTAGGCTTTCTTTAAATCCATTTGTTACTAAAAAGATGCTTGATGTAGTAGGTAAATTTAGTGAAGAAAAATTACTTAATATAATATATAAATTAAGTGATGCGGATATATCTATTAAAGTAGAGGGGCTTGATAAGAGTAAAGTTTTAGAGAACTTTTATTTATCTATATAATGTATATACTTTACATAGTAAACGTAAAATTATTATGTAAAACATTAAAATAAAAGTATAATATTATTGAAAGGTGTGATATTTTATGTTAATTCTAGCTAAAAGTATATTAGGATTAATGATAGGTTTCTTTTTATCTGTTATATTAGGTTTATTCTTAATACCGATGTTAAGAAAATTAAAGTGTGGTCAAACAATTAGTTCATTTGTAGCATTTAGACATGCTAGTAAGCAGGGAACTCCTACTATTGGTGGACTTATATTTATAATTCCAACTTTAATTACAATGCTTGTCTTATATTTGAGAGGAAGTTTAGAGATAACTCATAATTTACTTATTATAATTTTTGTATTTGTAAGTTATGCATTACTTGGATTTGTTGATGATTATTTAAAAGTAAGAGATCATAATAATGATGGACTTTCAATAACTCAAAAGTTGGTAGTTCAAGTATTAATAGCATTAGTATTTTTCTATATATATATGCAAGGTGGAGGAGATGCGTATTTAACTATAACTTCACTTGGTATTAATATTGATATGAAGTGGTTATATGGAATTTTTATATTATTCCTTTTAGTAGGAAGTTCTAATGCTGTTAACTTAACTGATGGACTTGATGGTCTTGCTGGTGGACTTTCACTAATAGCTTTCTTAAGTTTTGGTATCATTACTTGGGGAACTACTTGGATAGCAGGATATCAAGAAATAGCAATCTTCTGCTTTATACTTGTAGGTTCAATATTAGGATTCTTAGTTTATAATACACACCCAGCTAAAGTATTTATGGGAGATACTGGTTCTTTATCTTTAGGAGCAACACTAGCAGCTGTAGCTATAGTTACTAAGCACGAGTTATCACTTGCTGTTATAGGTGGTGTGTTCGTAATGGAAGTATTGTCTTCTATAATACAATTAACTGCGATAAAAAAATTCAAAAGAAAAGTATTCTTAATGGCACCAATACATCATCATTTTGAAAAATTAGGTTGGGAAGAAACTGATATAGTAAAAATGTTTTATATAATTGGATTTATGCTTGGATGTGTAGCAATTTACTATGGAGTATGGATGTAAAAAACTAAATACATAAATAAAATCACTTATTCATATTATTAATGAATAGGTGATTTTTATTAAGAGAAATAAACTAATAATTATTACAACTATATTACTAGCTTTAATAGGTGTCATAATGATATATTCTAGTAGTTATATATGGGCATCTTTTAAATATAATAATCCATATAAGTATGTACTTAATCAAGGTATATTCTTTATAGTTGGTATTTTTATTATGTTTATGTTTTCTAAAATAGATGTTAATCTTTATAAGAAACATTCAAATACTTTTTTAGGTATTTGTTTTTTATTGCTTATTTTAGTTTTAATACCAGGAATAGGTAGTGTTAGAAATGGAAGTAGAAGTTGGTTTGGTATTATGGGGCTTGGATTTCAAC
>CAVDFY010000056.1:0-3541 GCA_963607925.1 bacterium | reverse complement strand
AATTTTGACAATGCAGACTTATATGATATTAAGCCAAAATTAAAACAAAAAAGATTATTTAATAGCGACAATTTAGAACCATTAAAAGAAAATAATTTATTTCTATGTAAAAAAGGAATATATAAAAATGATAAAGAACTATTGTATATAATACTGAATTGCATATTTAATTCAAACAATTTATTTTATATAAAAAAATGTCAAAGAAATTTATGTCGAAAATATTATCTTACAACAGTAGTAAACAAAGAATTTTGTGATAGACCAAGAATTGTATGCGAACAACAATCTACCTGCTACAATGCCATAAAAACATTAGAGAAAAGTAAACAGTATAAAAGAATAGGAAGATTAACTGACAATTTTTTAAGCAAATATAGGAAAAGAAACGATGAAGAAAGTATTAAATTTATTGGGGAATTTAAAGAAATTGTAGAAAACGAAATCACAAGCAAATGTAAACAGAATTTAGACATAACTAAAAATGACATAAAGAAATTAGAACAGCTTATATCTGATTATAAGAACTAACCATATTATAAAAAGTATTAGGTTTAAGTCCTAATAATTCCATTGCTTCTTTACTTTTAATTTCTTTATTTTTCCATTGATTAACCACAACATCAAAGTTTTGTGGTTTTTCTATTTTAGGTCTTCCAAATTTGATGCCATTATTTTTAGCAATATTTATACCTTCTTTTTGTCTTTGCTTTATAAATGTTCTTTCTTGCTCTGCAACATAACCTAAAACTTGTAATACTAAATCACTAATAAAAGTTCCTAATAAATCTTTATTTTGCCTAGTATCTAATAAAGGCATATCAATTACAACTATATCTGCTTTAATATTTTTAGTTATATCTTTCCACTCATTAACTATCATTTCATAATTACGACCTAGTCTGTCTATGGACTTAATAACTAATAAATCGTTTTCTCTTAATATATGTTTTAAAGTGCTATATTGCTCTCTATTAAAATCCTTACCACTTTGCTTATCAATATAAATATCTCTTTCATCTATGCCATACTCTTTAAATGCTACTAATTGTCTTTCTTCATTTTGGTCTTTACTGCTAACCCTAGCATAACCAAATACTTTACTTTTCATATAAACCTACCTTACTAAATATCTTTTGCATTCTTCGTATAACTCACATCTTATATTTTCACTAAAACTATTTAATGATGTGTTTATTCCTTGTTCTTTTAGGTTATATATAAAATCTATACAAGCAATAGAATAAGGAAATTGCTCTTTGCATTCTTCTATGCCTACAAGTAATACATCTTTAAAATCACAGCATATATTAGCAAAAATATTCTTTGCAATATCTTCTTTCACTTTATGACACCTCCTTACCATAAAATATATAATATATGACTTTTACAAAAGATACGAGCCGTTTATTTGAAAAAGTGGTAAAACTTTATAAATATTTAAAAATAGAGTAGATGACTTTTATAAATACAAAAAAGACCTAAATTCAATTTGAATTCAAGTCTTTGAAAACCTACACATTTTTAAATACTATATATTTCCTTTATTTCCTCGTTAGGTAATACTAATGTAAAACTAATATCATACTTATTAACTAATTCTTTTAATCTAATTACAACATCTTTTGCTATATCAATATGTTTATAACCGTGTATGCCTGTACCTATACTAACAGATACTATATTTTTATAACCTTTTTCTACCGCACTCTCAAATATTTTATTATAACTATCTAATAAATCTTTTAATGGTTCTTTACTTTCATAACTTTTAGGGCAATATATATGCAATATATCTATACCTAAATTAAAACCTGGGGTAATTCTTACTTCATTAACTTTCATATATTCACTATAATTACTCTTACAATATTCTTCTAATAAATCTTTATCTGCTAATTTATATATAGCACCACAAATACCACTACCATACATCATATATCTATTAGCACTATTTACCATTAAATCTTTATTATCTAAATAATTAAATATATTACCACTAACTATATCTAACTTTCCCATAGCACACTTCCTATTCATTAGTTAATACTTCATAGTATCTACTACACAAATCTAATAAATAATCTTTTCTTTTAATATCTTTTAACCATTTATTATTTATTTTATTATAATAACTACCACTTAATCCACCAACTAATGCACCAATGGTATCAACATCATCTCCTAAATTTATGGCTTTGATAATACTTTCATTATAATCATTGCTATTCATAAAGCACCATATAACTGCTTCTAATGTATTTAGTACATAACCAGAACTATTTATATTATCTATATCTAATAAACTAATATCATTATCTAATAATCTACCATAATTATTTATAGTTTCATTATCAAAATACTTATTGTAATTATATTTTCTAATACCTTTATAAATCATTTCTTTTTCTTCGCCGTTTAATATTCCTATAACAAATAACACATAAATATAGCAGCCTAATATACTAATACTATGCCTATGTGTCATTGAACTAATATCTTTAACTAATTTATAAATTTCTTCTTCTTTCAGCTTTTTATAATAACAATAATAAGCAATAGGCAATATTCTCATTAGACTTCCATTTCCATTATCTTTTATATCATCTATACCACACATTAAAGGGTCTTTATACATTATAAATTCTTCTCTATAATAATAATTCCTTAATGCTTTAAATGTTGTTCCGCCAACACCGAATGTTTTATTATTAGATGTAAACTTTCCTTTTTCAATCCATAATATAAAATTATTCATAATATCTTTATAATTTATGTTTCCTTTATTGTCTATAATAGATTGCATAGTTGCTATAACCATACTACTATCATCTGACCAACTGCCTTTTGGCATATTATGGCTACCATATTCTAACATATCTGTTACTTTTTCATTTCTTCTTTTTGTAAATTCTAAAGGGACACCCATAGCATCCCCAATGACAAAACCTAATATTCCATTTTTTAATCTATTAAAATCAGACATCTATACCACCTAACCATATTATATAATAAAATCTATCATTATACTTAATCTTACTTTATTTACTATTTATTCCTCGTAAATTTTACTAAAAAAGATAATCCAATATAATTTATACTAAATTACCTTAACTACCTTAAAACTACTATAAATCAATATTAACTTTTTCATTGCTTAACCTTTTAGTTAATCTATCAACAAATAACTTTCCAACACTGCTATATTTTCCTAAACCAAATACTAACAATTTAATTTCTTCGGTATTCTTATCTTTATAATTTATAACCAAAAAGTAATTATATTTCTTTTTAACTTTTTGACCTATACCAGATAAAGCACCTATAAAACCTAAACCTACTAAGCTGCCAACCATTGCTCTACCTAAAACACTCTTATTCTTGCTTTCCATTTCTTTTTTGCTTAATATACCAGCATTTACAATTCTATCTAATGATATATTAAAATTACCTATATTACTTACAACTATTAAATCGCTATCATTAACATTTAATTCGCATTTTTCTTCTTCTCGTAAACTGCTTATTCCCTCAATATGAG
>CAVDFY010000055.1:0-3173 GCA_963607925.1 bacterium | reverse complement strand
TTATTGAAATTTAGAGCAAAAACAGCTTTAAATTCTTCCCCATCAAGTTTGAAAATTGAAATCATTCTACAGTCACACACTTAGCTAAATTCTTAGGTTTATCCGGATCTAGACCTTTTTCAACAGCTACATAATAAGCAAGTAGTTGTAATGGTACAATATAAACTAAAGGAGCGATTATTTCTTTGACTTCATCATTAATTGTAAATAAATCATCAGATTTTAATTTCAATCCTTCATCATCCTTAGAACCAATAGCTAAAATATCTGCACCACGAGATTTAACTTCTTCCAAATTACTCATTGTTTTTCTATGATTTTCTCCAGGAGGTAGAATTACAACAACTGGAATTCCTTCATCAATAAGTGCAAGTGGTCCATGTTTAAGTTCACCTGCTGCATAACCTTCACCATGAATATAAGTGATTTCTTTAAGTTTTAAGGCACCTTCAAGTGCTATCGGATAAGAATATCCTCTTCCAATAAAGAAAAAGTCACGGGCAAATTTATACTTTTTAGACATTTGCTTAATTGAATCAACTTCTTTTAATAACTCATCAATGAAGTCAGGAACCTTATAGACATCTTCAAGTAATTTCTCATCACCCGCTATTAGAGCTGCAAATAGATAAATAGCTGTTAGCTGACTTAAATAAGTTTTAGTTGCAGCTACTCCAATTTCAGGCCCAGCCTGAGTTTGAATAACATAATCTGCACGTCTTGTAATAGCTGAACCAGCAACATTAACTATACCTAATGTTTTAGATGTTTCATTAGCTAAATCAAGAGCTTTTAGACTATCTGCAGTTTCACCAGATTGAGATATGAAAATAACTAAAGTGTCTTCATTTAATGTATTTGCAGAGTATTTAAACTCAGAAGCTAAAATAACATCAGTTGGAATTCCTGCTAAGGACTCTAAAAGATATTTACCAGTTAGAGAAGCATGATAAGATGTACCGCATGCTACAAAACAGATTCTTGAAATATCTCCCAAATCATCAATAATATCGCGAATATTTTCCTTAACAGTTAAAGTGTTTCTAACCGAGGTTGCCTGTTCATTGATTTCTTTAATCATGAAATAGTCATAACCTTCTTTTTTAGCCATTTCAGGAGTCCAATCAATAGTTTCAACTTCTTTTTCTACAACATTATCAAATTCATCCTTAACAATAACTTCATTTTTATCTATAATAACCAATTCTCCTTTTTCAGGATAAATTATATCTCTTGCATATTCTAAAATAGCTGGAGAATCAGAAGCAAGATAATAACCGTCCTTTCCAATACCTATGATTAATGGAGAGTCTTTACGGGTAGCTATTATTTTATCTGGTTCGTTTTTACTAACAGCAGCTATTGCATAAGCTCCATGAATTATTCCAATTGTTTCACGTAGAGCATCCTCCAAATCAAATCCTTTATCCATATATTTTTGGATTAAATGAGGAATAACCTCAGTATCAGTATCTGATTTAAATACATGACCTTCTTCTTCAAGTTTGGATTTAATTTCCAAATAATTTTCAATAATACCATTGTGAACTACAGCTACTGATTCTGTTTCATCAGTATGAGGATGTGCATTAACCTTATTTGGATCCCCATGAGTAGCCCAGCGAACATGAGCAATACCATAACTGCCAGGCATATCTGCCAAATCCAGTTTGGAATCAACCTCTTTAATTTTCCCCTTATCTTTTTTAATGTTAATATCATTATTGACAGTAGCTATACCTATTGAATCATAACCTCTATATTCTAATTTAGAAATACAATCTAAAAGAATAGGAGCTGCCATATCATTATCTTTTAATATGCAACCTACAATCCCACACATTATATCACCTCAATAATTATAAATGTCTTTATAAAGATTTACAACATCACCAATGATTAAAATAGCTGGTGTGTTAATTTCCTTTTCTGATATATCTTCTAAAGTTCCAAAAATTACATTTTCATCTGGAAGAGTACCACTTTCTATAACACATACTGGAGTATCAGCAGAACGGTACTTCATAATTTCTGTTGTGTTTTCTTTAATATTACCAATACCCATTAATATAACTAATGTATCTGCAGTGTAATCCCATTTAACCTGACTTTCTTTTTTAGTAGGGTCTTCATGACCTGTAACTAATGTTACAGAAGTAGCTAGTGCTCTATGTGTTACAGGTAGTCCGAGAGAAGTTGGTGCTCCAATAGCTGAGGTTACACCAGGAATTACTTCAAATTTGATATCATTTTCCATTAAAGCTAATATTTCTTCTCCACCACGACCAAATACAAAAGGATCTCCACCTTTAAGACGAACTACATTGTCATGTTGCCTGGCTTGTTTTATTATTAATTCATTAATCTGATCTTGTGTTTTATAATGCTGGCCTGCCTTTTTACCAACATATATTTTTTTTGTGTTTTTTGGAGCATGTTCTAAAATTTCATCATTAGCCAAATAATCATATAAAACAACATCAGCCTTTTTTAGAGCTTTAACGGCTTTAAGAGTTATTAAATCAGCATCTCCAGGACCTGCACCAACCAAATAAACTACCATTTAAATCACACTATAAAAATCCTTTAAAAAAGTTTAAACCATCAGTAGAACCTAATATTTCCTCACAGGCACGTTCAGGATGAGGCATCATTGCACAAACAAGCCCAGACTCATCACAAACACCAGTAATAGCTTCCATAGAACCATTAGGATTATTGTCTTTAAACTGAAGTACAATCTGGTCCTGATCTTTTAATAAATCAATATGTTGGGTGTAAAACCTTCCCTCAGCATGAGCTATTGGAATTTGTAAAGTCTGACCTTTTTTAAATGATTTGGTAAAAGGAGTTCTATTTGTTGCTACTTTTAAATCAACCCATTCACAGTTGAATTTAGGATTTTCATTAGTTATAAAAACACCTGGAACAAGTCCGATTTCACCAAGAATCTGAGCACCATTACATATTCCCAAAACCGGTTTTTCCTCTTTAACTAAAGCTTTAATACCATCAATAACCGGTGTGATAGAAGCCATAGCACCTGCCCTTAAATAATCTCCATAAGAAAATCCCCCAGGAATTACAATACCGTCGAAATCAGTTAGGTCATCTTTATTCCACCAGACATATTCAGGAGTTAAACCTGCAAGTTCAATAGCTCTGGCTACATC
>CAVDFY010000054.1:0-7000 GCA_963607925.1 bacterium | reverse complement strand
CCTACCTAAATTATATATCATAATTATTAATTTTTCTATAACAATTCTTCTATTTTACTTCTAACTTCATCATCTTTAATGCTTACTAATAATTCTTTTATTTTATTATTTCTATCATTTATTTTAAGTATTTCTTCAAAATTAGTAAGTTTACTAGTTATTTGATTTAAATATTTTGATGCATAACTTCTACTAACTTCATATACATCTGCTATTTCACCAAGACTATAATCTTCAAAATAATAGTATTCAAAATAGTTTTTTTCTTTTTCATTAAGTAATTCTTTATATATAAGATATAAATTTACTATATATTCTCTTTCTATCATTAGAACTCCTTAAATAATCCATATATATATTTTTCTATATCAAATGGTATTAAATCAGTTTCTTTTTCTCCAAGTCCTACAAACTTAACTGGAATGTTTACTAGTTCTTTAATAGCAAGTACTATACCACCTTTAGCAGTACCATCAAGTTTAGTAAGTACTATTCCTGTAATATTAGTTATTTCTTTAAAACTCTTAGCTTGAGCTATACCATTTTGTCCGGTAGTAGCATCTATAACAAGTAATGTTTCAACTGGATTACCTGCTAATATTTCATTAATAACTCTATTCATCTTTTCAAGTTCTTTCATTAAGTTAACTTTATTTTGAAGTCTACCAGCTGTATCTACAAGTACTAAATCATATTTTTCATCTTTAGCCTTTTTAAGTCCATCATATATAACAGCAGAAGGATCTTTTCTATCATCTCCATAAAAAGATACTCCGATTCTTTCTGCCCATTCATTTAATTGATTAACTGCTCCTGCTCTAAATGTATCTCCAGCAATTAACATTATTTTCTTTCCATCATTTTTGAATTTATTAGCTATTTTAGCAATACTAGTAGTTTTACCTACACCATTAACTCCAACAAAAAGTACTACGTTAGTCTCTCCTTCTTTAAGATTAAGCTTACTTGATAAGATATCATCCCCTACATAAATCATAAATAGCTCATCAACTATTACTTCTTTTAAATATTCAAAGTCAGTAATATTTTCACTTTTAACACGTTTTTTAAGTCTATCAACAAAATCCATAACAGTGTTAACACCAATATCAGCAGTAATCAATATTTCTTCGAGTTCATCATAAAACTCATCACTTATTTTAGTATATTTAATGCCTAATAAAGAAAGTTTACTAACAAAATTATCACGACTCTTAGAAAGCCCTTCAACATACTTTTTTGTCTCTTTAGCTTCTTCTCTTTCTTCACTATTATCTATTTCTTCTTCGTTAATTTTTTCTTTAATTTCTTCTTGTTTATTAAAAATATTTTTAATTTTACTAAAAAATCCCATCTTCATCACCTAATTGCTATTATACCATATAAAATCCCGATAACTAGACAAAACTTAATTTTTTTGATATAATCTATAAATACAAATTGACTTTTCGAAGGGATGATGAAATGAATAGTAAAAATAACGAGACTTTAGTCTGTGCGTTAGGTGGCTTAGGCGAAGTTGGTAAAAATATGTATGTTGTTATGCATGAAGAAGAATTATTTATAATAGATTGCGGAGTTATGTTTCCAGAAGATGATTTAATGGGAATTGACTATGTACTAGCTGATTATAATAGTCTTAAAACTATGCAAAACAAAATAAAAGGTTTAATTATAACACATGGTCATGAAGATCATATTGGTGGTATACCATTCTTACTTCAAAATATTAATATACCAGTTATCTATACACCTAATATTGCTAGTAAACTTATTAAGAATAAACTTGAAGAAAGAAATATACCTTGTCCTAAAATGGTAACTGTTAATGAAGAATTATATATTAGAACTAAACATTTTAGTATTGAGTTCTTCACAACTACTCACTCTATACCAGATTCATTTGGTATGGCAATACATACTCCAAATGGAACTATAGTAGAAACAGGAGACTTCAAAATAGATTTAACTCCTATCGGACCAGTTGCTAATATGGGTAAAATGGCTGCTATCGGAAATGACGGAGTTACACTACTTATGAGTGACTCAACTAATGCATTAACTCCAGGTTTCTCAGCAAGTGAATCAGTAGTAGACGAAGCACTTGGCGAAATATTCGCAGCAAATACAGAATCAAGAATTATATTAGCTACATTCGCAAGTAACATCTATAGACTTACTCACATCGTAGAAACTTGTAAAGAAAACAATAGAAAAATCGCAGTATTTGGTCGTAGTATGAATACAAATATTGAAATAGCTATAGAATGTGGTTATATAAAAGATAAAGATATATTTATAACAAGTGATGAAGCTAATAAACTTCCACCATCAAAAGTATGTTTACTTTGTACAGGTAGTCAAGGAGAACCTTTAGCTGCTCTATCTCGTATCGCTAATGGAAATGATAGAAATATAACTCTAATGAAAGATGATACTGTTATATTCTCAAGTTCACCAATACCAGGTAACTCAATGTCAATTAATAGAATCATTAATAAATTATATTTAAAAGGTGCTAAAGTTTATACTAACACTAGTGAATATGATGTACACACAAGTGGACACGCAAAACAAGAAGAATTAAAATTATTATTAAGACTTATACGTCCTAAATACTTTATGCCAATGCACGGTGAATATAGAATGTTAGTAGCACACACTGACTTAGGAGTACTTTGTGATATACCAAGAGAAAACACATTCGTATGTAAAAATGGAGATGTGATGGCTCTTAAAGATGGAGTTGTTTATAGAAAAGGAGCAATCCCAATAAATGATATATATGTAGATGGAAGTAGAATTGGAGACGTTGGTGTTTCAATCATAAAAGATAGAAAAATAATGTCAACAGATGGAGTACTTATAGTTATATTAAATATAGACTTAGTAAATAAAAAACTATTATTAGAACCAAATATAACTACAAGAGGATTCGTAGTAGTAAATGATAATCAAGATTTGATTAAGAAAATACAAGATAAAACAAATATAATCGCACTAAACGAACTTGAAAAAGATAATTTTAGTCTAACAGACTTAAAAAATAGAATTATCTTAGAAATAAATTCATATGTTATAGAATTAACTGGTAGAAGACCAATTATAATTCCAATGATATTAACATCAAAAGAAAACTTGAATAACAATTAATTCAAGTTTTTTATTTTATAAGTTTTCTTTCAAAACTAATAGTATCTTTATCATCAAAATTTATATAATCAACAGAAAGATTAGCCACCCTACACCCATCAAAATCAATATTTCCAACTAAGAATCCCCTATTAACAATTGTATATGAGTTAGATGGAAGATCAGCAAGAGTCGGAACTCTAAATATTGCATACTTTCCATCAAAGAAACATTTATATTGATGACTATGTCCAAAGAAATTTAAAAGTACTGTTGAGTCTTCAACTTCATTTAATAATCTAGATATTTCATGTTTTAAAGAAATGTATTCATCTTTAGTTTTTATATATGAACTTCTATATCCTGTAACAATAAAATCGCTTCTTGCTTCTAGAGAATCAGAAATATCAAATCCATTAATAACTATAGGAAAAGCATCATGATTACCAAGTAACATTACATTAGTAATATCTTCATCAAATGGATAGTCTTCAATAACATGATTTACTTGAGCTTCAACATTCATATATTTTCTTTTACAACGTCTATAATTAGCATAACTTCCTTCAATTAAATCACCAGCATGAAATATATATTTAATACCATGACTTAATGCATAATCATAAACTTCTTTTAAATAATCAAAATTTTCATATTTACTTCCAAAATGAGTATCACTTATAACTATAAATTTAAAGTTATCGCTAACATCTAATATAGAGGAATCACTAACATATGAATGAGATAAAACTCTTTCATTATTAAGACCTTTCTGTACCATTAATTGCTTTCTAGGAATCTTATCATTATGAACTCTAACAACAGTATTCTCATATCTTAAAGCAACCAATACTTCATCAATACTATTTCTAACTAAATTTAAATATATTTTCTCTTCTTCACTTCCATAATTATATAAATCAATATACATAGCTTTAAGCAAAGACAAATAAACAGTTAAACTAATATTAAGTAGTGATATTATCTCCCTATAACTTTGTCCATCACATAACATATCAAATATTTGATTTCTTTTAGTACCACCAAAATTTCTAGTAACATTCTTAACTTTCTTTTTAAGAAGTACATCAATCATGGTAATTAAATAAAAACTATCTTCATCCATCGAAGAAACTATATCACTTCTTATTCTTTTTAGCATAGAAACTACATAAGACTTCTCTAAATTCAATGTTTTAGATATAGAATCAACATCATAACCTTGTTTAACCAAATTAATTATATATTCATATACATCAAAATTAACATTCTTCATAGTTCCTCCTTAAGTTATAAAATATAATACTACAAAAAAAGAGTTTTTAAAACTCTATTTTTCATAATCTACTTTATAAAGATTAGAATCTATATCAATTATATACTTATCTTTAGTCTCAGATATAAATAATGGATATTTATAGTTTTCATTCTTTAAAGTCATATAACCCATTTCACTAATTAAAGGAAGATCATAAGTTTTAAATGATTTTTTAAATTCTTCTAAGAATGTTTGAGTATTAGATAAATTATTTTTATTTAAATAGTTACTATAATATATTTTAGTTTCAGTATTAGTACTATTGATTATAACTAAATAAGAACTCATATTTTCAACTATTTCAAATGACTTAATATCTTTATAGTCAAATACAACAAAGTCATCATTATTCTTATTTCTAACTTCTAAAAGTCCATCATTATTTATAAAGAATTCATATATATAATTTGCTTCAATTTTATCATCATCTCCAACATATATATCCCTAGTATGATTAATAGTATAAGAATCATAATATGGATAATGTGTCTCTATATCATTATATTTAATAGTTTTAGAATTAAACTCATAACATACTTGATAATCTTCATAACCTTCTATAAATACTTGAATTGGTAATAATAATAAAACAAATAACGCTATCATAGTACAAACTAATCTCTTATCATTTTTATCTATTACTTTACTACCATCTTTTAAATTAGTTCTCTTAAGTACAAGTAAAGCACCTACAAAATTAATACCTGATAATAGTAATGCTGATATAGAATTATAAATAATAATACCAGTAGTTGGTGTATTAAATGTACAATCCTTTATTAAGTTCATATCACCAAGCATTAAGCAAAAATCATAAACACCATGTAAGAATATAACAGCCCATATATTTTTAGTTTTATAGTATATACTTCCTAGTAAAAGACCAGCTGATGTTGCTTGAATAATTTGCATTATAGTTGTAAGTAAATCTTGACCAGCTACTAAATTAGTTAAATGAATTAATCCAAATATTAAAGATGAAAATGATATAGAAAGTATAATATGTTTCTTAGTATCTCCATATCTTTCAATAAATTCATTTTGAAGCCATCCTCTACATAAGAATTCTTCAGCTATACCAATAAATATTGTTAAAAATAATAAATTTATAAAATTTCCAAGATTAAATCCATCAAGAGAAGATAAACTTCCAAGTAAAGATATACCAGCTATTATAAGCATAGGAAATCCTAAAGTAATTGATTTAAAGAACTTTTGCTTTTTGTCAGTAAATACATATGAATTTTTAAATAACAACATAACAACAAGTACAAGTAATGCATATATAACTTCTAATAAAAGTTCAGTACCATATTTATAATATGAAATGTTATTTGATATAAATCCAGGTAATACAGTTATAAGACCATCAATTAATATAAATACAATTAACATTTCTATAAAATACAAAAATATATTCTTTTTATTCTTTTTCATGAGTTCACCTATTTATCCTTCTCATCATCATTTAACATTCTAAGTATCTTATTTTGATTAGATATTATTTTAGTCATTTGATCATGTAATTCTTCAAGAATTAATTCACTTTTTAAATCAGTTTTATAATCATTCTTACCTCTTAAAGTATCTTTTTTAGCAGCTCTATTTTGACTCATCATAATTATTGGTGCTTGCAAAGCTGCCACACATGATAAGAATAGATTAAGTAATATAAACGGATATGGATCAAATGCATCTTCTTCACTAAGTATTATAAGATTAATTCCCATCCATAATACTAAGAATAATATAAATCCAATTATAAATCCCCAACTACCAGCTTTTTCAGTAATTTTATCAGCAAGCTTATCTTTCCATGATTCACTTTCTTCAGCTTGTTTATCTACATCTATCGCAATTGGCTCATTAAATAAAATTTCCATTAATTGGTTCTCATCCTCATTTTCTAACTCTTTATTTTTAAGTAACATTTTTACTATTTCTTTTTTAGTTCTAACTTGTCCCATATCTATCTACCTCTACTATAAATAATAATATAACAAATACTTTTCAAAGTAAAGAGAAGTCCACTTTTATATTATTAAATCATAAAAAAACACATGATATATTAATAAACTATTAATTCATGTATCTTTAAATTATGCACCTATCTTTTTAATTTTTGTTAATGCAATAATACTATAAATTATTAACCAGATAGCCATAATAATGCTTATACCTTTGCAAGTTAATAATGTTATTAAGCCCACAACAATAGACGCTATACATAAAGGCATTAATTTTAATACTTTAGTTTGTAACAATATAAATAAAATTACTACTAATGCAATGTCAATAATTTCAATAATTCTAATCGCACCAGAAGTTAAAGCTAAGAAAGCAATTAAAGCTACTAGGCAAATATATATTGTTCCCAATCTATTTTTAATTTTTTGACCTTCGTCCACTTAAACATCTCCTCCTACTCTTAGTTTAAGTATATCAAATCAGTTATGAGAAGTCTATATTGTTTTTATAAATAAAAATCCACTAGTTCAACTAGTGGTTTTTAAGTAGCCCTAAAAGGGCATATTACTGGCCGCCTCCATT
>CAVDFY010000053.1:0-3630 GCA_963607925.1 bacterium | reverse complement strand
GTATTATTAACAATAAAGAGTTATTAAAATTATTAGAAAAAAACAAATATGAAATGATATTCTTAATTCATCCAACACTTATAAGTAATAAAGATGATTATGATAAAAACAAATATGTAAAAATATATTCAGCTGCTGATGTTAATTATGAAGATATTTTAACTGAAGCTAAGTTAATGATTACTGATTATTCTGGGGTTCAATATGATTTTGCATATATGAATAAGCCGGTTATTTATTTTCATACAAGTGATTTGCCACCTTCTTATGGCGATGGTATGATGAATTATAAAACTATAGGGTTTGGTCCTATTGTTGAAAACGAAAATGAGTTAGTAAATTCTATTAAGAAGATATTTGAAAATAAATTTAAAAATGAAAAAAAATATACTGATAGAGTTAACAAATTTTTCGAATATCGTGATTATGATAGTTGTAAAAGAATATATGAAGTTATTGCAGGTGAAAAAGATGATAAAAAGAGTAATTAGTTCTATAAAAGATGGTACTTTTTTAAAAAAAGTATATAATAGGTTTTTTCTTATATATATATCTATAGTTAGAAAAATTGTTGAACCAAGAATAAAAATTCAAAGTAATAAAATATTATTTTTAACATTCCAAGGAAATTACAATTGCAACCCAAAAGCTATCGCTGATGAAATTATTAAACGCGGTTTGAATTATGAGTTGATATGGGCGTGTAGAAAAGAAAATTTTAATGAAACTGATCAATATCCAAGTGAATTAAAGCTTGTTGACAGGATGTCTTTAAAGTTTTATAAGGAAGCGGCTAGCTGTAAGTTTATTATTGATAATGCTAATAATTTTGAATATCTTAAATTAAATAAAAAACCTGGTCAAATACTATTGCAACCATGGCATGGTTCAATGGGATTTAAAAGAATTGAAACTAACAAGAATTCTAATTGGATGAAGAAAGCAGAATATATGGATAAAATTACTGATTACTGCATTGTAAATAGTACTTTTGAAATCGATGTATTTAGAAATACTTTTTGGAAAAATACTCCGATGTTAAAGTATGGTCATCCTAGAAATGATGTACTTTTTAATAAAAATAATGAATTTGAAATATATTCAAAAAAAGTTAAAAAAATGTATGGTATAGATGATGATACTAAAATATTATTATATGCACCTACATTTAGAGATAATAGCAGTTTTAATTCTTATGGTCTTGACTATAAGAAGATATATGATGCACTTACAAAGAAATTTTCTGGAAAATGGGTTATTTTAGTAAGGTTTCATTTCAAATTAAAAAATGCGAGGGTTGATAAAAAATATTTAAATAAAGTTATTAATGCAACAGATTATCCAGATATGCAAGAATTAATGTGTGCTTGTGATATAGGAATTACTGATTATTCTAGTTGGATGTGTGATTTTGTATTAACGAGAAGACCCGGATTCTTATTTGCTACTGATATAAATGAATATAATGATGAAAGAGGATTTTATTATCCATTAGAAAGTACTCCTTTCAAAGTTGCAACTAATAATGAAGCGATGGTTAGAAATATACTTGATTTTAATGATAATAAATATCAAAAAGAAGTTGATAAGTTTTTAAAAGATAGAGGTTGTTTTGAAGAGGGAGAAGCATCTTCTAGGACTGTAAATAAAATTATTGAATTAACTGATAAATAATGTAAAGATGTCTTTAATAGTCATCTTTTCTTTTTGTAAAGATTTTGTCCAAAAATTGATTTTAATATATATGTATGCTAGAATAAAAGTAGTATTTACCTTGAGGAGGGTTATATGAATATAGCTATAATTTTTGCCGGTGGTGTAGGGCAAAGAATGGGAAGTGATGTTCCTAAACAATTTTTAGAGGTTTATGGTAAACCAATTATTATTCATACACTAGAAAAATTTCAATATAATGAAAATATCGATTTAATTTATGTTGCCTGTAAGGAGGAGTTAATTCCAGTTTTTGAAGAAATGGTTACTAAGTATCAGATTACAAAGATTCCTGATGGTGGTATTGTTGCTGGTGGTAAAACTGGGCAAGATTCTATATATAATGCATTATGCGCTGCTAAACGTGATAATGAAGATGATTCTATAGTATTAATTCATGATGGTGTTAGACCAATAGTTACGAATGATGTTATAAATAAAAATATAGATAGTGTTTGTGAGTATGGTTCAGCAATCACATGTACTGCTTGTTATGAAACGCCAGTAATTAGTTATGATGGTATTAGTGTTGCTGATTTGCCAAAGAGAAAATATGTATATACTGCACAAGCTCCACAAAGTTTTAGATTAGGTGATGTGTTGAAGGTACATGAAAAGGTTAGAAAAGAAAATCCAGAGTATACTGATATAGTAGATACTTGTACACTAATGTCTAAGAATGGATTTGATGTGCATATTATTGAGGGTAATAGGGGAAATATTAAAGTTACGACTCCTGAAGATTATATTGACTTATTAGCAAGATTATCTGCTGAAGATCAAAAACAAATCTTTAATTTAATGGTTTCTAAAGAGAATAATAGTAAATTAATTTTAAAAAATGGTGATAAATAATGAATGACATTTTAAGAGAAGACGCTATTCAAGTAATTGATTCAAATAATGGTTTAAAAGATATATATAATTCTAAATTTTTAATTACTGGTGCTACAGGTATGATTGGTATGGGATTTGTAAATACTTTACTTACCTTAAATGATTTATATGGTGCTAATATTGAATTACATTTAGTTGTTAGAAATAAAAATAAATTACCTAATTATGTGCTTGAAAGTCCTAATGTTCATATTATTGAACAAGATATAGTTGATCCTATTAAGTGTGATATTAAAGCCGATTATGTAATTCATGCTGCTAGTCCAGCTAGTCCACTTATTATGAAAGAACATCCTGTGGAGACAAATTTTGCTAATACTATTGGTACTGCTAATGCTTTAAATTATGCAAGAAAATCTAATTCTAAAGGATTTATGTTTATTTCATCACGAGAAATATATGGTCAACCTGAGGAAGGCCAAGAATATTTCTATGAAAATGGTAAATATGGACAAGTTGATCCTTTAGTACCTAGAAATGGATATGCAGAAGGTAAAAAAGCTGCTGAAAATATGTGTGCTGGATTTAAGCAAGAGTATGGTCTAAACACAAAAATAGTTAGATTGGCACATACATATGGTCCAGGTATGTCTATATATGATGGTAGAGTTCAAGCTGATTTTTTAAATAATATTGTTCATAATCAAGATATAGTATTAAAAAGCAAAGGCGAAGCAGTTAGAACATATACTTATGTTAGTGATGCTATAAATGCAATGTTTGACGTTCTTTTAAATTCTAAGGATATGGTTTATAACGTTGCCGATGAGGATTCTAAAACATCTATTAGAGAATTGGCAGAGACTTTAGTAAATATATATCCGGAAAGAAATCTAAAATTAGTATTTGATATACCTGAACAAGATAAAAATAATGGTTGTGCAGCATTCACTTTAGGCATTCTTTCAACGGATAAAATTAGAAATGAATTGGGTTGGAAACCTAAATATTCTATACATGATGGTTTTAAAAGAACGGTTGATTATATAGAAAGCGAAATGCAAAAAGAAAAGCCTAAAG
>CAVDFY010000052.1:0-2115 GCA_963607925.1 bacterium | reverse complement strand
AAAGATAGATATAAAAATTGGATAAATATTCCTGATTATTATGTTTCAAGTGCTGAAGAATTAAAAGAAGTTTTAAAAAAATTTTATAAAGTTTTAACATAATTTTAACATAGGAATTTTATATTTATATTGAAAGGAAGAGAGATATGAATAGAAAAAATAAAAATATTATATGTATTTTGGTTTTAATTATTTTGATAGTAGCTTTAGGATTTACTTGTTACTTTGCATCTAAGAGTTTGAAGAGTGATATAGGAATGGGAACTCCACCTGATATGTCAAGTGGAATGAATGATTCTAATGGAGGAGGAACACCACCTGAGAAACCTGATGGGGATAATAGTGGTACACCTCCAGAGAAACCAAGTAGTGATAATAGTACTTCAGATGAAAATGATAGTAAGATTGATATACCAAGTGATGGTAATGTAATGGAAAAACCTAATGATAATATGATGAATCCAGATTCAAGTGAAACTTTAGAAACTAAGTATTATGTAATTATTGGTATTATTTCATTAATGATATCTGTTGTAGTTATGTATTTAGTTTTAACTAAGATGAATAGTTTAGTATTTAGTGAAGTATTTAAGAGTGCTGATAAAAAGATTATATTTGTACTTGCAACTATATTACTTACTGGATTAATTACTTTTGGTTCATCATGTTTGACTATAAATTCTTCAGTTAGTAGTAATAGTAATACAAATGGACCTGGAGGTAATAATAGTACAAATACAAATATAAGTTATACATCTAAGAATGAAATAACAAGTGATACTGAACTTAAAGATACAACTTATGAATCAACAAATAGTGGTGAAAATGCAATATTAGTTAATGGTGAAGTTAATGTAACTCTTGATAATGTAACGGTTAATAAGACAGGGGACTCTGATGGTGGTGATAGTACTAGTTTTTATGGAACTAATTCTGGAATAACTGCTAAAAGTGGTAGTACACTTACTATAAAGAATTCTACTATTAACACAGATGCTACTGGGTCTAATGGAGTGTTTAGTTATGGAGGAAGTGCAAGCACTAATAACACAAGTAGTGATAACACAACAATAAATATAAGTGATTCAGTAATTACTACTAAAAAGGATAATTCTGGTGGTATAATGACAACTGGTGGTGGAATTATGAATGCTAGTAATTTAACTATCACAACATCTGGAGTTTCAAGTGCAGCTATTAGAAGCGATAGAGGTGGTGGAACAGTAAATGTAGATGGTGGAACTTATACAACTAATGGTGCAGGATCTCCATCAATTTATTCCACAGCCAATATAACAGTTAAAAATGCTAACCTTAATTCAAATGCAAGTGAAGGAATAGTTATAGAAGGTAAAAATAGTGTAACTATAGAAAATGTTACATTAAATGATACAAATAATAAATTAAATGGACAATCAACAACTTATAAAAATATATTCTTGTATCAATCAATGAGCGGTGATGCAGCAGATGGACAAGCAACATTCACTTCTAAAAATAGTAAAATAATTACTAATAAAGGAGATTCATTCTATGTAACAAATACTACTGCTTTAATAGAACTTCTAAATAATGAAATTATTAATAACGATAGCACTGGAAATTTCTTAAGAATACAAAAAGATTCTTGGGGAAATAGTGGAAGTAATGGTGGAAGTGTTACACTTAAAACAACAAATCAAAATATAATTGGAAATATAGTAGTAGATTCAATATCAACACTTGATATGACACTTAATAGTTCAACTTATGAAGGAATAATAAATGGTGAAAACACTGCTAAAAGTATTACATTAAAATTAGATAAGAATAGTAAAATTAAATTAATTGGTGACTCTTACATAACATCTTTAGATAATGAAGATGATAGTAACTCTAATATAGATTTTAATGGATATAAGTTATATGTTAATGGAAAAGTTTATTCAAAATAAACTTTTTTTATTTTTTGTGTGGTTTTAAATTATATAGTATAGTATAATTAAATTGGTGGTAAGTGTGAGTAAAAAAGGGAAGAAAAATATTAAGAGTAAAAAAATTAATAAGAAAGATTATACAAAACTAATTATTTCATTTGTGTTATTAGTTTCAGTAATTTATTTGTTTATATATATG
>CAVDFY010000051.1:0-5451 GCA_963607925.1 bacterium | reverse complement strand
CCTTAGTTATATCAAAATTCTCTAAATCTTCTTTTAAATGATATATACCTCTTTCATCTTTATAAAAGATTGAATATTTAGAACATTTATTATTCTTAGTACTTCTATAACCACCTTCTAAAGAAAGATACTTATTACTAGTTGTTGCTTTAACTTCTATAATATTTATTTCATCTTCATTTTCATTATAAATATCTACATAACATAAATATCTAATACCATTATGAACAAAGTCAAAAGATTCTTGGTTATATGTATTTTCACTATAAACAAACTTACCATTAAATACTCTTTTAGCTTTAAAAGCGCTTTCAAGTTCTACTTCTTTATAATATTTCATCATCGCAGATAATTCTTTATCTTCTTTTTTAGTTAAATCAGTATCTCCTTCATCAGTACTTTCAAACATATCACCTAAAAGTTCTCTATATTCTTCCTTTTCACTTTCCCTCATGTATTCTTCTATACTCATTTTGGAATCAAGTTTATCTTTTCTAATATTTTCAAGAGCACTATATCTTCTACATCTCGTATAATCTATAAAATTTGTTTTAGTTATTGCCATATTTCCTCCGAAAAGAAAAAGTGATTACTCACTTTCTTCTATAAAATTTTTACTTTTATGTGGTTCATCAAATAATAGTCCTGGATATCCTTGCTGTCTTAATGCTTCATAAGTCATTATAGCCACTATATTAGATAGATTAAGTGCTCTAACATTATCAGTCATAGGCATTCTCATACATCTATCTATATATGGTTTTAATATATGTGGTGGTATTCCAGTACTTTCTTTTCCAAAAAAGAAATAATAATTCTTATCAGAATCGCTATAATCAAAACTAGTATGTGGTTTATGTCCATATCTAGTTAAGAAATAATATTCTCCTTTATTCTTCTCAAAGAACTCATCTATATTTTCATAAACTGTATATATACATTTATCTATATAATTAACACCAGCTCTTTTAATATATTTCTCTTCAAGACTAAAACCTAAAGGTTTAATTAAATGTAAATGACTATTAGTAGCCACACAAGTTCTCATAATATTACCAGTGTTTTCTGGTATCTCAGGTTCAAATAAAACTATATTTATCATAATTCTCCTATCCCATACATGATTTTATTTTAGAATGTATGTATTTATATCCATCACTTGTATAGTGTATTGAATCACTACTTATATATTTACTTGTCCAATCACTAATTGATGCACTTCCATATACATCACAATATTTTACATTCTTAAGTCCAGAAATACAAGATTTAATAGTTGAATTAAATGATTGTATATTAGAATTTTTAGCATATTTACTTCCACTATCATTAACTGGATTTACAGACATTACATAAACATTATTTTTAGAATTAACACTATTTATAAATGATTTATATTTTTCACAATATTTAGATGAATTACTTAAATCATTAACACCATAATTAAGTACTATGTTATAACTTTTACCATTGCTTAAAACATTATTAACACTAGTTATATGTCCAAGAAAATCATTATATCCTCCACCATCTTTTGCAAATACTTGTTCATCTGATGATAGCCCTCCATATAGCTTTAAACCATTAGTTCTAGAGTCTCCCATATAAATAGTGCCAGATACATTTTTAACTTCACTACCTCCTGTAGAACTTCCAGAACCATTATCTGTACCTGAACTAGATCCTCCACTAGTTCCATTATTAGTTTCACTATCATTATTCTTATCTATATCAGATTTAATCGTTTCATATAAAGTATTTAATCTTTCATTAAGACTAGCTTTTTCACTTTCATCTTTTAATTTAGAAACAGCATTTTTGGCAGCATAATAATCATTATATGATTTTGTACTTTCTGCTTTAGATACTAAATTCTCAGCTCTTGAAACATATGCATTACTAATTATCTCAGTATCAGCATATAAGCAATCTCTATATTCATTATTAGTATCACTTATTTTAACAATTACATTAACAAGAGTTGGAATTAAAAATATAACAACTGCAGCAATACAGTTATTTACAAGTTGCTTTTTAGCTTTAACAAGTAAATCATCATTACCAACTTTAATAGTATTCATAAGTGTTATCATACCTGTTAAAATTAATAATATTGGTACAGCTATTTTAACAATCAAAATAATCATATTTATAATTCTCATAACTTCCAATACTTCAGGTACTGAACATATAGACATAATTAACATACTAACACCTCTTATCGTTATAATTAAATTTTAACATAAAAAATATAAGTATTCTATACTTATATTTCTTCTATTTTCATAAAATTAGTTTTTTTATCTTTTGTATTATTTGGAAAACCACCAGTAACAACAATCATATCGCCTTTATTAAGTTCCATAAATTCCATTGATTTTGCTTTAGCATCTTCAATAATTCTATCAGTAGAACTATATACTTCAGTAACTACTGGATATACACCACTATTTAATGATAAGCCATAAGCAACTTTCTTACTTGGACATGCAGCTAATATTAAATTTCTTGGTCTTAAGTTACTAATTAATCTAGCACTTGTTCCACTCATAGTAGCAGCTACTATTAATTTAGTATCAAGTAAGTTAGAAACGTCAAATACACTATTAGCTATAGCTCCAGCTATATCTTTAGTAATATATTTTGGATAATATTTATAATCGAAATGATTTTCTGCTTCTTCACAAATATTTGACATATATGTAACTGCTTCAACAGGATATTTACCAGTAGTAGTTTCTCCACTTAACATAACAGCATCTGTTCCATTTATAACAGCATTAAATATATCAGATACTTCTGCTCTTGTAGGTCTTGCATTATGTTTCATACTTTCAAGCATTTCAGTTGCAACTATACAAAATTTATTTTGACGTCTACATTCATCAATAATTTCTTTTTGAAAGTAAGGAATTTGTTCCATAGGAGCTTCTACACCTAAGTCTCCACGTGCTACCATAATTCCATCTGATACACTTACTATTTCACTTAAGTTTTCAATACCAGTTGTACTTTCGATTTTAGATATAATTTTTATATTAGCATTTTCTTCTTCTATAATTTTTTTAGCTTCTAATACATCTTCTTTAGTTGATACAAATGATAAAGCTAAAAAGTCTCCTTCATGATTACATGCATATCTTATATCTTCATCATCTTCTTTAGATATAAATGGTATATCTAAATGTACTCCAGGAACACTTAAACTTTTTCTATTTCCAAGTACTCCTCCATTAATTATTTTACAAGTTACACCATCATCTTCTTTAGAAATAACTTCTATTTTCATAAGACCATTTTCAAGTAATACTATGTCTCCTACTTTTAATGAATCAATTGCTTGTGGATGATTAACAGAAAATCTCTCTTCATTTCCAAGAACATTTTCTTTAACCATTCTAATTGTTTTGCCTTCAACTAGATTTATAGAATCATTTTCTAGCATTCCATTTCTAAATTCAGGACCTTTAGTATCATATAATATTCCTATATAAAGTCCTGTATTATTTCTTACTTCATTAACTACTCTAACAACGTTTTCTCTTTCTTCTAAAGTTGCATGAGAAAAATTTATACGAGCAGTATTCATTCCACTTTGAACCATTTTAGTCATAGTTTCAGTATTACAACTAGCAGGTCCTATACTACATATAATTTTTGTCTTTTTCATATCTTTCCTCCCCTTTTTGTCACATCATCACACTAAAAAATAAGTGCGTAGATATATTACCACAACACTTACTTTTTTTCAAGATTATCTTCACAATAATTCCATAAACCAAGCTTACCTTTACATGATATTGGTTTTTCATATTTAACAACATTTTCAAGTTTCCAAGCATATGTTTCAGTATGATTACTTCTACCATACACAACAGGATCAATACTTCTAAGCTCACAATTAAATTTTTCATCAACAAGTATACAATCAGTTATAGTAGCTTCACCAATAATATATCCAGGATTAATATTAATATCATAGTCTTTAAATCTTTCCATCATGTCTTTTTCAACACCAAGTCCAGCATGTATAAGTATTTTACCTCTATATTTTGTTTTCCAACTACGAAACTCATATTTTTTATATTCTTCTATTATTAGAGATGCCCAAGGTTCTTTTATAGTTAATGCTTTCATTTTTCACCTCACATCTTTATTATAACAACACCTATTATAATAAGTATAGATGCAATAACTTTTTGAATGAATTTACTTTTATTTTTACATACAAAGTATTCATACATAGTATTTAATATTGATGTCAATGTTAAAAGTGGCGCAATTAAAGTAACATTACCAAGTTGATAAGCACGAACTGATGCAATTAACATTAAACACCAAGTAAATGCAGCAAGTAAGAAACTTTTTTTATCATAAGAATCAAACTCTTTTTTTAACTCTTTTAAACTATGCTTACCAAATATAAATATTAATATTAATGGAGTAAAAACAGTCAAAATTGTATAAAAAGCTAAATTAAAATAATTTGAAATATTAACATTTATAAGCATTGCAACTGCAAATAAGAAATTGGATATAAATGACATAATAAAATATTTATTAAACTTTATTTTTCCTTTATCAAATGCAAGCAATACATTCGCAAATATAATTATTAATGAACCCACAATCTTTTTAAGTACAACCGATTCTTTTAAGAATATAAATCCTAGTATTATTAAGAATACGGTAGATAATTGTTTAAGCATACTAAACACTGAAGGGTCTAGTCCATATCTAGCCTCAATATTAAGTCTATCTGTTATAGCATATATACTTACAACAGCAACTAATGTTAAATATACACTAGAATCAGTTGGCCAAACAAAATCAAAAAACGGAATAAAGAATATAGCAAAAAACGCAGTAAATATTTCAAGTAATATTGTAAGAGCTCCAGCACTCTTCATATTACGATTTGATTTTTTAAAAGCTTGAGCAAATATAACTGCAGAAATTAAATATAAAATTACCCAAAACTTCCAACTAAGTAATATTTTCATAATTATTTCATTAACTCCATTTCTATACCAACAACCCCATATTTAGATTGCTCTTCAATACTATAATATAATTCCATATCTTTAGGGTCAGCTTCTTCATCCTCTTTATATCCAATAGACACTTTATCAAAATGTTTATATAATTCTTCAAAACTAGGATATTTATGTAAAGCTATTACTCTAACCTGAATTTTATCTCCATCACTTCTATTTTCAAAAGTAATAGTATCTCCTTCATTAATCATTTGTCTTTTTTCATCATAAAGTCTTAATTCTATAGTTTTACTACCATTCTTAATTAATTCAAATGGTTCTTTATGAAGTCTCATCATATGTTCCATATTATCACCATAAAAATTATAACATAATTTTCCAATAAAAAAAGCACCACATTGAACTGAACCCCAAAAGTTGGACAGTTTATAAATAGTTTCTAATTAGAGGATTG
>CAVDFY010000050.1:0-5278 GCA_963607925.1 bacterium | reverse complement strand
AATTAAATTCTTCATATAAAGAAAATTAAATATTAAGAATATTTTATAATAATATTTATAATTATCTTTGTATTAGTATTACTTGGTGCATTAATAGGGTTCTTGTATAATAATAGAACTCAAGAAAAGGCAGGTATGACATCTGTAGTAGTTGCTAAATATATTATTGTTGATGGTACAAAAATTACTGAAGAAATGGTAGAAACAAAAGAAATGAGTGTAGATGTTGCGAGTGAATATATTTTAGACATTAATAATGTAGTAGGTAAATGTGTTAAGAATAACGTTAAGGTTGATGCAGGAAAGGGCTTTAAAACTGATGACATTGAAGAATGTAAGTAAAATATTTAGTATAACTTTAATACTTATTCTTTTAACCGGATGTGGTAATAAACTTAATATTAAAATATCTGATGATAAAAGAGATTTTAAATTAACTGAAAAGACTGATTATATAGAACTAAATTATAAAGATAAGATATATAATTTACATAACTATGAAGGTGAAACTAAAGAAATAGTTTTAATACCTAATTGTTCTATGGATGAAGATTATTTAAGTGTAACACTACTTACAGAAAGTAATTTATACTTTATGATGATTGATGATGAGGATTTAGAAAGTGCTAGTGATTTAAATTTTACTTGGATTAGTGAAAGCAAAAATATAAAGGATTTAGATTATACTAAAGATATAGAACAAACAAGTGATAAGTATTTATATTGTTTTAGAAATGTTAAAATTAACTATACAAATGGTAGTAAAAAGAGTATATTAATGTCATATGATAGTGATACTGTTAAAAAGTATGATTTAGTAAATTTTAATTAGTTGTAAATTTAATGTAAAAAAATGTGTATATTAGTTGTATAGAGTTTTAGAATTGGTTATATTATTAGTGTAGGGAGATGGTAAAAGTGATATATCCTTCAATCGATAGACTATTAAACATTGTTGACTCTAAGTATAAGTTAGTTCATATAGCTGCTGATAGAGCCAAAGTTATGAAAGAGCATAAACACTTTCAAATGTCTGAAAGTGAATATGTATCTAAAAAAGAAATAGGAAGGGCATTAGAAGAAGTAGATAGAGGGTTAATTACAATTAAGAATAATTAATTCTTTTCTTATAATATTTAGACTAGTAATAGTCTTTTTATTTTGGCTTTGAAATGAAAACTAGCATTTTTTATAAAATTGTGGTAAAATACTTTGTAGCATTTAAACTTTTAAAGGGAGTGATATTATGAGTAAAATTAATATAATGAGTTTAGGTGGATTAAACGAAAATGGTAAAAATTTATATACAGTAAATGTAGATGGTCATTTATTTATTTTTGATTGTGGTATGAAATATGCACCTGATAAAATGTATGGTGTTGATTATGTAATACCTGATTTTTCATACTTAGTAGAACATGAAAAAGAAATAGTAGGATTATTTATAAGCCATCCTCATCGTGAAAACATGGGTGCACTTACTGATTTATTAAAAGCATTACCAAATATAAATGTATATGCATCAAATTATACTAGTGAAATAATAAAATATGAATGTGCTGAAGAAAAAGTTGAAATTAAAAATTTACATACTATTAAAGCACATAAAAAAATTGATATTACTAAGAATTTAAGTATATTTCCATTTAGTGTAACACATAGTAGTCCTGAAACACTTGGATTTGCGATTAATACTCAAGATGGAGCAGTTATATATATGGCTGATTTTGTTATAGATCCAACTATGAATGGTTACTATGATATGGATCTTGGAAAACTTGCATATATAGGAAAACAAGGAGTACTTTGTTTAATGGCTGAAAGTGTGTTTGCTGAAAAGAAAGGACATACTTCACCAAATCATAAACTAGAAAGTTTCTTTAAAAATGTAGTTGATAAAAATAAAGGCAGAATTATATTTACTGTGTTACCACTACATATTTATACAATTCAAGAAATATTTAATTCAATAAAGGGAAAAAATAGAAAAGTTGTTATAATGGGTAGAGAACTTCATAATATAGTATCTTTATGTGCTAAGAATGGATACTTAGATATTGAAGAAGATATGATTGGTAATTTAACTGATTTAAAACAAGAGAATACTATTATACTTATTAGTAACGATAGAGAGACACCATATTCTAATATAAATAGAATATTAAATGGTCATGATAAATTTATAACTCTTGAAAAAACTGATACAGTATGTTTTGCTGAACCTAGTTATGATGCTTATGAGAAATTACTTGTAAAGATTCTTAATGATTTAGCTATTAAAGGTGTTAATATAGTACAAATACCTAAAGATAAGAGTGTACGTCATCATGCATCAAGTGAAGACTTGAGATTACTTATTAAATTATTTAATCCTAAATATTATATGCCTATTAAAGGTGAATATAGATATCAAGTACAAAATGGAAATCTTGCATATAGTGTAGGAATACCAAAAGAAAATATTTTACTTAAAGAAAATGGAGACGTAGTAACTATTGAAAATAGTGAATTAAAAGAAAACTTCGATAGAGTATTCGTAGATGATATTTTAATAGATGGTAACTTTAGTGAAGATGTTGGAGATGTAGTTTTAAAAGATAGAGAATTATTAAGTAATAATGGACTTGTTGTTATCTCATCAACACTAAGTAAAAAAGATAAATCTATTATAATTGAGCCTGAGATAATTACTCGTGGATTTATATATTCTAAAGAAAATACAGAAATTATAAATGAAATAAAGAAAATTAGTACAGAAATTATTAAAAATAATACTTTTTCTAATAAATATGCTGATTATGTTAAGATTAGAAATGATATACGTGAACAAGTTGGTCAATATTTATATAAAGAAACTCAATGTAAACCAGTTATATTAACAGTTATACAAGAAATATAGGAGGAAGATATGATATATTTAGATTATAGTGCGACTACACCAGTTGATGAAAGAGTACTTGATTCTTATTGTAAAGTTACTCGTGAGTTTATTGGAAATGCTAATAGTATTCATACTCTTGGTGTAAAATCTAAAGAATTATTAATGCAAGCTACTAATCAAATAGCTGAAATTCTTAATTGTCATCCAAAGGAATTAATATTTACTAGTGGAGCAAGTGAAAGTAATACTACAGCTATTAAAGGAGTTGCATTTAAGTATTGTAAGCGTGGAAAACATATTATAACTAGTAAACTTGAACATAAGAGCGTTCTTGAAGTTATGGGATATTTAAGTAATATAGGTTATGAAGTTGATTTTGTTGATATTCAACCTAATGGACAAATTGATTTAAAACATTTAGAGGAACTTATAAGAGAAGATACTATTCTTGTTAGTATTTGTGCAGTTAACTCTGAAACAGGGTTTAAACAACCTTTAAAGACTATTAGACAAGTTATTAATAAGAAGAATCCTAATGTTATATTCCATAGTGATTTAACTCAAGCTTTAGGTAAGACAAGATTTTATTTAAGTGATTTAGATTTAGCTAGTTTTTCTAGTCATAAGATATATGCTCCTAAAGGAATAGGAATTCTTTATAAAAGACGTGATTTACAAATAGATACATTAATATATGGTACTACAGAAAATTGTCCATTTAGAGGTGGAACTCCTGCATTACCACTTGTAGTATCATTTTCTAAAGCTATGAGACTTATTAATGATAAATTAGAATCAAATATAAAGAAATGTGAAAAATTAAAAATAGAATTATTGAAAGGACTTTCTAAATACCCAATTCAAATAAATTCTAATGATTTATGTGTACCACAAATAGTTAATTTTAGTTTACTTAAGATTAAATCTGAAACATTTGTACATGCTCTTGAAAGATATGAAATTTATGTATCTACTACTACTGCTTGTTCAAGTTTAGAAGAAAGTACAGTATTAAAAGCACTATCAAATGGAAATAAAGATGTAAGCACTACATCTATAAGAGTTAGTTTAAGTCATTTAACTACTATGGAAGAAGTACATAAATTCTTAGAAATATTTGATAAAGTATGGAATGAGTTATTGTTAAAATGAGAAAAGTAATATTAATAAAATATGGTGAATTAACTACTAAAAAGGATAATAGAAATTTCTTTATAAATAAACTTAAGAATAATATATTTGATAAGATAAGTGATTATAGCTTTGAAATTAGAGATGACTATTATAGAATGTTTATAATTCCAAATGAAGATGATATTGATGTAATAGTTAATATTCTTAAGAATATATTTGGTATTCATGAGATAGTTATTGCTTATATGGATGAAGAAGTAACAGAAGAAGCCATATTAAAATGTTCTTTAGAAGTTATGAAGAATCAAGAATTTAATACTTTTAAAGTAGTTACTAATAGAAGTGATAAAAAGTTTCCTATTAAATCAATGGATATGAATAATATAGTAGGTGGACATATTCTTAAGAATATTGAATGCAAAGTTGATGTTCATAATCCTGATGTTTATTTAAATATAGAAATACGTAATGAAGCAGTTTATTATTATACTAATGGTATAAAAGGGTTAGGTGGATATCCAGTTAGTACTCTTGGCCGTGGACTATTGATGCTAAGTGGTGGAATAGATTCTCCAGTTGCTGGATATATGACTATTAAAAGAGGAGTTGAGTTATACTATTTATACTTTGAAAGTAGACCTCATACTAGTATAGAAGCTCGCAATAAAGTAATAGAACTAGCAAGAAAACTTGAAAAATATAATTCTCATGGTAAATTAATGGTAGTAAATTTTACTAAAATACAGGAAACAATATATAAGAATCTTGATACTACATATTTAATAACTATTATGAGAAGAATGATGTATAGAATAGCTGAGAGAGTTGCTAAAAAGAATAAGTGTTTAGCAATAGTAAATGGTGAAAGTGTAGGGCAAGTAGCAAGTCAAACATTATCTAGTATAGTTGCTGTTAATGATGTTACAAATTATCCAATATTAAGGCCTTTATGTTCTTTTGATAAATTAGATATAATTGAAATATCTAAGAAAATTGATACTTATGAAATATCTATACTTCCATATGAAGACTGCTGTACTGTGTTTGTTCCTAAACATCCAGTAATTAATCCAAATCTTAGATTTATATATGAAGAAGAGGCCAAAATTGATTTTGAACCATTATTAAAAGAAGCAGTTGATACTATAGAAGTAGTTGACTTAAAGGAAGAAAGAAGCGAATATTTATAGCAAAATAAAACCTGGAAAAGATAAAGTACCCCAATTAGTTGACACTAATAAAAAAACACTTATGTGATAAAAT
>CAVDFY010000049.1:3141-3736 GCA_963607925.1 bacterium | reverse complement strand
ACTTAGTATAGTGTTAACAAAAGTATCAAAGTTTTTTTCTTCATATATTTTATATAGTTTTTTTAAATAATTTTCTAGTAATTCTTTTTTATTCATTTTCCCAAATCTCCATATCTATTTTATAATATTTTTAATATTATGTAAACTTATTTTTAATATTTATTATGTTAACTTATCAACATTGTACTAACATTATTATGTTAACTTATCAACAAGTTATCCACAATTGTTAAAATAATAAAAATGTAAATTTGTTGATAATGTTGATAACTCAAAAGAAAGTAACAAATAAAAGAAAAAAAGTTGTTTACAAATCGTGAATATGTTGTTAATATAAATGTTAAATAATTTTTTTGATTTGACTTTAAAAAAAGATGCATTATAATTTTAGTTAGAAAGAGCACTTAGAAAGGACAGATAGTTATGAATATTAAAGATATTTGGTCAAAATTCTTAGAAAAAATTAAAACAAAAGTATCGTTAATGTCATATAACTATATATTTAAAGATCTTAAACTATACTCTTATGACGATAGTAAAGTAATAATTATAGTGCCAACAAATGAACTTTTATTACAAAATATCACAAAAAACT
>CAVDFY010000049.1:0-3131 GCA_963607925.1 bacterium | reverse complement strand
AGATATATTAAATGATATAACTAATGATACATGTGAAATACAATATGTATTTGAAAAAGATATAAAGAAATTTGAAAAAACAAGCGAAAAGCCTAAGAAACAAAGCAAAAAAGAGATTGAAGAAGAAATAGAAGAAAACTCAGCTAATGACTTAACAAACTATAAATATATAAGTAATTTCAATCCTAAATATACATTTGATACATTTGTTGTAGGCGATTCCAATAAATTAGCATATGGAACAGCATTAGCAGTCGCACAAAATCCAGGAAAACTTTATAATCCTTACTTTATATATGCAAAAAGCGGCCTTGGAAAAACACATTTAATGCATGCAATTGGTAATTATATAGTAAATCACTCAGATAAAAGAGTACTTTATATAACTGCTGAACAATTTACTAACGACTATAGAGCAATCATAAATGCTAAGAATAAATACGATAATAATGTTAGTTATCTAGAAGCATTTAGAGAAAAATATAGAAATGTAGACGTATTAATGATTGATGATATTCAATTTTTAGAAAATGCAACAAAATCACAAATAGAATTCACAAATACATTTAATACACTATATGATAATGAAAAACAAATAATAATTGCTTCAGATACATCAATAAATGATTACAAATACCTAGAAGATAGGCTTAAAACTAGGTTTAGATGGGGTTTAACAGAATCAATTAATCCTCCAGAACTTGAACTAAAAAAGAATATTATTAAAAATAAAATAATGATAAATGATTATGATTTAGATATAAATGAAGATGTTATAAACTATATAGCAAGTAACTGTGGAAGTGATATAAGAAATTTAGAAGGTGCTGTAATTAGAATAGTTGCTTACAAAGCGGCATTTAATATACCTGATGTTACATTAGAAATAGCACAAGATGCACTACAAGAATTCGTACCAAAAACAGTATATAGAACCAATTCAGTCGCTAAAATAATAGACATAGTAGCTAAATATTTCAACTTAGAAGCATCAATGTTAAAAGGAAAAATGAAAAAGAAGAATGTTACAGATGCAAGAGCAATAGCTATGTATCTGAGTAGAATAATGACAGAAGAAAGCTTACAAAGAATTGGATTAGAATTTGGAGGAAGAGATCACTCAACAGTTATATACTCACATGAAAAAATATCAAATGAATTAAAAACAAATACAAAGTTACAAGAAGAAATTAAAATTCTAAAAGAGAAAATTTGTGAATAAACACACAAGTTATAAACATCTTAACAATGGTAAGTTTACATAATATGTAGATAAAACCTTGAAATAAATGAGTTATCAACATTATTAACACTCTATAATAGTAATAAATATATAATAATAAGAAAAAGGAGGAAAAATTATTATGAAAATGTTAATAGAAAAAAATATATTAATGGAAGGACTAAATTGTGTAAGTAAAGCACTATCTACAAGAAATATAATTCCTGTACTTAATGGTATTAAATTTGAACTAACAAAAGATGGTTTATATTTAACAGCTACAGACAATGATATTACAATTCAAACATTTATCGATAAAAGAGATATAAAAAGCATAGATGAAGTTGGTTGTACTATAATATATGGAAAAACATTATTAAGTACTATAAGTAAATTACAAAATACTAACATTTTAGTAGAGAATTTTGAAAACAATGAAGTATCTTTTAAAACAGAAAGTGGAGGAATATATGATTTCCCATGCTTCAACCAAGAAGATTTTCCAAATATAAAATTAGAAGAAGTTAAAAAACCAATAAAATTAGATAGTCAAAAATTCAAAGAAATCATTAATAAAACATCATTTGCATGTTCACTTCAAGAAAGTAGACCATTATTAACAGGTGTTAACATCAAATTAATAGGAGATATATTTGAATGTGTAGCTACAGACTCATATAGATTATCTAAAGTAACAATAAAATTAGATAGTATGTATAGTGAAAACGTAAATATGGTTATTCCAGCAAGAAACATTAATGAACTTGTTAAAACAATCGATAAAGAATCTGAATTAGAAATACATGTATTCCCAAATAAAGCTTTATTCAAATTTGATAACATTATATTCCAAACATCATTACTAAATGGAACCTATCCAAATACAGATAATTCAATTCCAAAAGAATTTAAACATAAAATCAAAGCAAATTTAAAGGATCTATATAGTTTATTAGATACAGCATCATCATTAACACAATCAAAAGATAAAAACATTGTTGATATGGAAGTTGCAGGTAGTGAACTTATTATTAGAGCAGCAAGTACTGAAGGAAAAGGAAAAGATAAAATACTAATTACAAACGAAACAGAAAACGATATAAAAATTTCATTCAGTGTTAAATACATGATGGAAGCATTAAAAGTATTTACAAAAGAAGATATATATATATTATTAAATGGTGAAATAAGTCCTATAATTCTAAAAGAAGCAGAAAATGATGAGTTAATTGAATTAATTTTACCAATGAAGACATACTAAAAAAACGAAAAAATTCGTTTTTTTTTGCATTTTTTTAATTTTTTTTACATTTTTCGACAAAATTCGACAAAATTCGACAAACCCTTTGTGCTAGTATATTGGCCATTATTAATGAAAGGGGGAAAGAATAATATGGATTATGAGGTTAATTATGATACGCAAGTAATTTTACCAATTGAAGGCTCAAAATCAAAAGTAATAGAATCTGATAACGAATATGTTGTTAATCAAACAGTACAAGAAGTTCTAGAACACAGTTGTGAATATTTTGGTAGTTCATATGAAGGTAGAAAAGAAGGCACTAGAAAAATGTTAGGTATAACACACAAGTCTCCTATTATTGTAGAAGAAAGTCAAAAAATGATATTTTTTCCAACTACATCGCCAGAAAGATTGGATTGTATTTGGGTAAATTTAGAGAAAATTGAAAAATACTACAAAGTTGATAATAAGAAGTCAGCAATCATATTTAAAAATGGTGATAAGTTAGAATTTGATGTATCATTTGGTTCTTTATCGAATCAAATTTTAAGAGCAACAAGATTAAAATTTGTTTTAGACGAAAGAACATCAAAAAAAGGTAATTAAAATTAAAATTATCTTTTTTTATGCATCAATTTATGGTATAATTTAATTGTTGTGTAGGTG
>CAVDFY010000048.1:0-18448 GCA_963607925.1 bacterium | reverse complement strand
TGAAATAATTTTAATTCTTTATTATCATGTGCACATCTTACTGGCCTCTTAGTATCAATATTATAAAGTCCTTTAGCTCTTTGTTCCCTAACTTTTTCTAGTTGAGTAATTTGGCATAAAGGTTGTCCACCTCCACCAATACATCCACCTTTACAATTCATTACTTCAATAAAATGATATTTTTTATATCGATCATCTTTTAATAACTCTTCTAAATTTTCAAGTTGTTGTACCACTGCAACTCTAAGTTTATATTTATCGATTGTGATAGTTGCTTCCTTTATACCTTCAAATCCTCTTAATTCAACAAAATTAAGTTCATCTTTCTTAAGATTAGTTTTAGTCATTATTCTATGTAATGTACGAATTACAGACTCTGTAACACCACCAGAATTACCAAATATAACACCAGCGCCACTACTTTCACCAAGTAATTTATCATATTCACTATCATTTAAATTAGATAATTTTATATCTTCTTCCTTAAATAGTATTGAAAGTTCACTTGCTGTCATAACATAATCAATATAATTAGTATATTCACGTGCTTCCATTTTCTTACTAGTACATGGCGTAATAGCTACAGTTACTATCTTAGATGGATCTATATTCTTTTCTTTTGAAAAATACTCTTTAATAATAGCACATTGCATACCAATAGGACTCTTACAAGTAGACAAATTATCGAGTAGTTCTGGATGATAAACTTCAGCATACTTAATCCATGCAGGACAACAACTAGTAAATTGAGGAATAGGTCCTTTATTAGAAAGTCTAGCAGCAAACTCAGCAACTTCCTCTAATATAGTTAAATCTGCCCCAAAAGCAGTATCAAATACATAGTCAAAGCCAACTTTTTTAAGACCTGTTACTATCTTATTTTCAACATTATCTCCAGGTTCAAAACCAAAATTTTCACCTAGTGATACTCTAACCGCAGGTGCTACTAAAGCAACAACCACTTTTTCATTAGTATTAATTATTTCTTTTACTTCTTTATAACAATATCTTGGTATTAAAGCACCAGTCGGACAATTTAAAATACATTGACCACATCCTAAACATATAGGATTCTTACATATATTTAAATCATATGATAAATTAACAGTCTTTTCACAAGTTTTCTTACATTGTCCACAGTTTATACACTTTTCGGGTACTCTAACTATTGCTGGATTATATTGACTAATTCTAACTTTTTTATCTTCAGTCACATCATTAATAATCTTATTAGTTTTTATATCTAAAGCTTCTTCTACAACTGATTCAATAATGGAATCTAAATCATCTTGAAAAACATCATTTGTAACAAGCTTTATATCTTCTTTATCAGTGCCACACATTGGACATTTATAATCATCTGACATTTTCTCAGTTTCAATTACATAACCACATTTAGCACATATATATTTTGCCATAAAATCTCCTTTACATCTTTTTCAAAATTATTATAACATATTTTTCTTATCAATTTCAAAATAGAATGTAGTACCATGATTTTTAACGCTTTTAACACCATACTTATAATTATGACTCTCAAGTATAGTTTTAACGATAGAAAGTCCTAAACCAGTTCCAAATGCATTTCTTTTATGTTTCTTCTCATTATGATAATATTTATTCCATATATATTTAATCTCTTCTTTATCAATACCTTTACCAGTATCCTTTATTTCAACTAAAACTTTCTTTTTATCTTCAGTTACATTAATATATATCTTCTTATCTTCTCCAGTATAATTAACAGCATTATTAAGTAAATTATAAATTACTTGTTCAAGTCTTTTCTTATCAGCCTTAACCATTATTTTCTTATCATTATTATAAATAAATTCATAACCATCACTATCTATAAGAATATAGAATCTCTTAATTATATTTCTAATTAATTCATCAATATCAAACTCTTCTATTTTAAGCTCATATGTGCTAGATTGTAATTTAGATAAATCTAGAATATCACTTACAAGAACATTTAATCTATCAGTTTCTTCAATAATTATATTCATATTTTCTGCTCTTTTCTCAGGTGTTTGACTCTCTAAATCTCTTGTCATTTCAGCATATGCTTTTATCATAGTAAGAGGTGTCCTAAGATCATGACCAACATTAGCCATTAAATCTCTTCTTAATTCATCAGTTTTTGATAATTCATTTTTTGCCAAATCAAGTGTAGTAGATAATTCTTTTATTTCTTGTACTTTACTATCCGTTGAGAAAGATACATTAAAGTCCCCATTAGCTAATTTTTTAGCAGAATCACTTATTTTAACTATAGGTTTAGAAATCATACTAGATATAACATAACTTATTATTAAAGATATTCCAAATATTATTAATGCAATATATCCATATTGACTTTTTAAAAGAATAATTGATGAATCTAATGGTTGTATTGAAGTATTTAAAAATATATATACTTCATCATTATATTTTAATGCTTTAATTATAGTTTTATTACCAAATCTCTTATTATACAAAAGCCTTGTATCTTCAGTACTACCACTTTCTACAAAAGAAGTAATATAATTATCACTACTAGTTTTATCACTAAATAAGCATCCTTTATTATATGTATTTGATATAGTTTGTATAATACCATTTGAATAAATTGATATACACACACCATAATTATACGCATAATCTTCTAAAATACTTATATTCATAGAATTATTATTTTTAATAGAAGAAACAATATCATTTAATTGATTCTTTTTATATATTTCATAATATCTATTAAGAAATACTATTTGCATTAAAAAAAGAAATAGTAATATAAAACTAGCAAATGCTATCAAGCATCCTAATACTATATGTTTAATCTTACTATTCTTTATCATCAAATTTATACCCCATTCCTCTTACTGTGGTAATTAAATCTCTATATTCTCCTAAATTATTTCTAAGCATCTTTATATGAGTATCAATAGTTCTATCATTACCTAAGTAATCATAATTCCATATATTATTAAGTAATTGTTCTCTTGATAATGCAATTCCTTTATTATTTATAAAATATACAAGCAAATCATATTCTTTAGGTGTTAATAATAATTCTTTTCCATCAATATATGCAGCATGTCCTAAAAAATCAACTTTAAGATTTTTATAGATATAAAAGTCATCTTCTCCTTTATATCTTTTTATAACAGCATTTATTCTAGCCATCAATTCTTTTGGACTAAATGGTTTTGTCATATAATCATCTATTCCTAAATCAAATCCAGCTAAAATATCATATTCTTCTCCTCTAGCAGATAGCATAATTGTTGGAGTATTGTATCTTTCTTTGATTATTTTATATGCAGTGAATCCATCCATTTTAGGCATCATTATATCAAGAATAATAATGTCAGCATCTTTAGCTTTATCAACGGCTTCTACACCATTCTCAGCTTCTATAACATCATATTTATTTCCAATACAGTATTCTTTAATAACATCTCTAATTAATTTTTCATCATCAACGATTAGTACTTTCATCTCTTCACCTCTCGTAAATAATATAATATCATAATATGAAATATTTGTGAAAATTTAATGTATATTATTAGAATTATTTATTATAAAAAGAAGTACAATCAAAGCCTCTACAGTTAACTAAATAAGAATCAATTATTTTACCTCCATTAGTTATTATTACTTTAGGATAACTATCATTATAAAAATTAGAATCATTTAAGAATGATTTATTTATATTATTTAAAGATTTAATTGTGCTATTATCAAGTTCATCACTATTAACAAAATAAGTATTTGATGATACTGTAACCCATTTTTCAAAAGCATCATACGCAACAATACAATCAACACTAGTACATTTATTTCCAATAAAAATTATTTTAGAATATTCTTTTTCTTTAACAATATTTAATAAATTACTATTAGATATTTTAACTAAATCTAATACTTGACTTTTACTTTTCTTATATTCAGATTTACTCATACCATAAAATTTATTAAATTCAAAGTTTAACGAATCGTCTATATTAGTAAAAAAAGTATTTTCTTCATTATCAATTAATAAAGTAATTTTTGCTTTTTCTATATTTTTAATAACTATTTCTTTATTACAATCTAATACTAATGATTTATTCTTTTTATTAAATCTATATTTACTACAAGAATCATACTCATTAGTAAAGTTTTCATTGCTTGGTCTATAGTATGATATTTTATATTCATCAATATTAAATACATCATAATATCCATTCGTATAATTATATCTATACCAACTTTTATTTAATATATCATTATCTAATTTATCATACTTAAAAATATATAATATGGTTAGTATTATAGCAATTACAAAGATACCAATTATATATATTATATTCTTATTTTTCATAATTATATGATAACAAAAAACAAGCAATTTTTCAATTACTTGTTAGTATTAGCATAATAGTTAAATTCAGAAATTTCTCTTGATATATTATCTAAATCATCAGCATCAGAATCATCTTCTAAAATCTCATCTATAAGAAACATTATATCATTTATAGATGCACATTCTTTAGGATTAATTCCATATCTATTTAAAACTTCACATTGATATTCAGATAAATAAATTCCTTTTTTTATTTCTTTATGCATATATTTTTTATCATATAAATCATTTATATCTACTTCTTGACCATTAATATTCATATTTTTCACCTAATAAAAAATCACTATTAATCAGTGATTCCATATTTATCTTTGAACTTTTGCACGTTACCAGTCTTAACAGTTTTAAATTTACCTGTATAGAATGAATGACATTTATTACAAGATTCTAATTGAATTTCATCTTTAGTTGATTTAACTTCGAATTCATTTCCACAAGCACATTTAACTTTACATACTTTTTGTACTGGATGTATTCCCTTTTTCATATTTTATCCTCCTCGCCATAACTAATTAACAGTTATAGAAATAACTTCAGTGAGTATTATACATGTTTTTTTACTTAAAATCAAGTACAAAATATTAATTTAACATATCTATTAACCTATATTCTTAACTATTTCACTATATATTTGATAATTAACTTTATCATTTAAACGTTTATTTTTATTATTCTGATATCTAAAATATAAATCATTTAAATTAATGTTTCCGTTATTCAATTTATAATTTTCATTATAACAATAGTTAGATATAACTATTACTTTAGCCGCACTTATTTTAGAAATTATATCTTTTAAAGTATTTGCATCATCAATAATACTTTCATTATATTTCTTAATAATAGATTTACCCTTAGAACATTTTTCAAAATAATTTTCATTATTTGCATTTAAAATTATTAAATCAGATTCAGTAATCTTTTGATTCAAATATATTTTTTTACCTTTTTCAAATACAAAATAGTTGTTCTTTATATTGTTTATAATGTCTTTATAAGTTCCATTATCAGTTGTGAATAACTTGTTAAAGTCATTAATATTATAATATTTATCAAGTAAATATTTATCATATGTTTTATATTTATTATTTATTAAGTGATTATCACCTAATATCAATACATTAATTCTATTACTAAGTGTATAGTTATAAATTATATACGAGAATAAACAAGACAAGAAAAAAATAACTAGTAATTTATTTTTTTTCATGATTTAGATCACCTAATAAATATTACTCAGTTACTTTTATTTTAGCACCTACATTTGCAAGTTTCTTTTCAACATCGCCATATCCTCTTAAAATATATTCACTACTTTCAATTTCAGTTACACCATCTGCAATAAGACCTGCAATCAATAATGATGCTCCACCTCTTAAATCAGTAGCAATAACTTTAGTACCTTTTAACTTACGAGGACCTTTAATTTCAATTTTATTAAGACTTAATATATTGGTAATTGCACCCATTCTATTAAGATCATATGTATTTTTAAATCTATTTTCATATAGCGTTTCTTCAACTATTGATTTTCCCTCCGCTTGTGTCAATAATGTTGTCATTGGTTGTTGTAAATCAGTTGGAAAACCAGGGAACACTAAAGTTTTAATATATGTCGGTTTTAAATGTTCACATTTAGATATTGTAAGAATATCAGCATTTATTGTATATTCAACTCCAATTTCCTTAAGCTTCATCAATAAAGCTTCAATATGTTCTTTAATAATTCCTTTAATTTTTAAATTATCTCCAAGTAAAGCACCTATAATTATATAGGTTCCACTTTCGATTCTGTCAGGAAATACTTCAATAACACCGTTATCTAAATTCTTAGTACCTTCTATCTCAATACGTTTTGTTCCAGCACCAGTAATTTTAACACCCATATTTATTAAGAATGATGCTACATTAACAATCTCAGGTTCCATAGCAGCATTATCAATAATAGTAGTTCCTTCTGCTCCAACAGCAGCAAGCATAACATTTATAGTTGCCCCAACACTAGGAAAATCAAAATAAATTCTCTTACCAACTAATTTATCAGCAATAATAATATATCTGTTTTTAATTATTTCAACCTTTGCTCCTAATTGTTCAAAACCTTTAATATGAATATCAATAGGTCTTGCTCCTATATTACATCCACCTGGAAAAGACATTTCAACTCTTCCAAACTTAGCAAGTAAAACTCCCATAAAATAATATGATGCTCTCATTTGAACACTTAATTCTTCAGGTATTGGTTTATTTTCAAGATTAGTAGAATCTATATATAATGCATCTTCTTTATGTTCAACTTTACAATTAAGTAACTCTAATATTTTTATCAAGTATTCAATATCACTAATAGTAGGCACATTATATATAACACTCTTAGTTTTGGCAAGTAATGCAGTAGGAATTAAAGCAACCGCACTATTCTTAGCTCCACTAATTTTAATTTCTCCAGATAACCTATGGTTACCTTCTATAGTTATCTTTGACATAAACACCATGCCTTTCTACTTATAATATACTATTAAATAAAGATTTTATCAATTAATTAGACAGTTTTTAGGCAGTGTTTACATTAAAACAAATTCGAAAGTATCTCCATAATTTTAGATTTATATTCAATTTTAGTATCTTTTTCATAATCAACCATACAAAGTGGAGGATATAAAATACACCAATAATTATTGCCTTTTGCTTCTCCAATTTCTACTACCAAACTTTCATAATTCCCTGCCTCAAACCTAATATCATTATATTCTTTACTAGGAAAATAGTTCATACCATATTTAACTTTATATTTTAAATTATAATTATTTTCATTAAATACTTTATCTATACTATTATTTATTTTATCTAAATTATTAACTACATTAATACGTGTTTCATTGATATCATTAGAATCTTTAAATAACAAAGTTGATAACTCGTTAACAACTTTTTCTTTAATTAAAATATCTTTAGAAGAATTACTATTAGGTATAACTCTAAATCTTACCATATCCCCACTTAAATCATATCTAGGTTTAGAAATAACTAGTATCATCACAACTATTAATATAACATATATTATTTTTTTCATTTAAAAACCAACCTTTCAATTTAATATTGGTTGGTTTTCTATTTTTTTATTCATTTATTATAAATATATATCTATCTCTATTAGTTAAGTCTTTGATGGTTAAAACTTTAGAATTTTCAAAGTATTCTTTAGCTATCGTCTCTATTAACTTTCCTTGCCACCATCCTATTTCAAAAGCAATTATAAATTTTTCTTTTAAATATGGTTTAATATTAGAAAGTATATTCTTGTAAAAATATAATCCATTATCTTCAGCATAAAGTGCTAAATGTGGTTCATATTTTTTAACAGAATCCATTATTTTTTCTTCTAAATCAATATATGGTGGATTACTTATAACTATATCATACTTTCCACTAACCTTTTCTAAAATATCACTTTTAATAAAGTTAACATTTATTCCATTTTGAATAGCATTATTTTTAGCAACTTCTAAGGCTTTATCTGATATATCTACTCCAGTAACATTAGAATCAAGCTTTTTACCTAAAACAATGCTTATAGCACCACTTCCAGTACCTAAGTCAAGTATATCTAATTTACCATCAAATATTTTTTTAGAATAATTTATAGTTTTTTCTACTAAATATTCAGTCTCATATCTTGGTATCAAAACATTTTCATTTACATTTATTTTATACCCATAAAAATCAACGTATCCTATTAAGTATTGTATTGGATAACCTTCTAATAGTTTTTGATAATCTTTTTCAATATCTTTACTTACTTTAACTAATTCTTCACTTTCAGGACGACTAAATCCTAAAGACATTATTTTATTAATCATTATGTTCTTCAAGTCTCATTCTTTCATCTTCGGCAATTAATGCATTAATTAAGTCTTCTAAGTCACCTTCCATAATTTTATCCAAATGCATTACTGTATAATTAATTCTATGATCAGTAAGTCTATTTTGTGGATAATTATATGTTCTAATCTTTTCAGCTCTATCTCCAGTACCTATCTTGCTTCTTCTTTCATTACCAAGTTTTTCATCTTGTTCTCTTTGCTTTAAATCAAAAAGTCTTGTTTTTAATATTTGAAGTGCTCTTTCTTTATTCTTTATTTGACTTCTTTCTACTTGGCAATAAACAATTATACCAGTTGGAATATGTGTAACTCTAACAGCAGAATCAGTTGTATTTACACATTGTCCTCCAGCACCACTACTACGAGTTATATCTATTCTAATATCACTATCTTTTATTTCTACATCTATTTCTTCTGCTTCTGGCATTACTAATACTGTCGCAGTACTTGTATGTACTCTACCTGCAGATTCAGTCTCAGGTACTCTTTGAACTCTATGAGCTCCGCTTTCATACTTTAGTTTTGAATAAACACTTTCACCACTAAGCATAAATTCTATTTGTGAGTATCCACCACTTTCACCAGGTACTTCATGAGTTACTTCAAGCTTCCATCCTTGCTTTTCAGCATACTTAGTATACATTCTAAATAAATCTCCAGCAAAGATATTAGCTTCATCTCCTCCAGCAGCACCACGAATTTCAATGATAACATTCTTTTCATCATTTGGATCTTTAGGTAAAAGCATTATCTTTAATTTACTCTCTAAACTTTCTTTTTCTTTATGTAAATTATCTATTTCTTCTAAAGCAAAATCTTTCATTTCAGGATCTTTAGACATTTCTTTAGCAGCCTCTATATCATCTAAAACAGTATTATATTTTTTATAAGCTTCTACTATTGGTTCAATAGAGTTCTTTTCTTTAGATATAGTTTGCATCTTTTTATAATCATTATAAACTTCAGGTTTTAATAATTCTTCACTTAAATTATTATATCTTTCTTGTATTATTTCTAATCTTTCTTTCATATTTTCCTCTCCTTTATCAAATATTTAAGAAAGCATCGCTACAAGTCTGATTCGTCTTCGTATCCTTCATCAACAATAACTAAATCTCTTAAGTCATCATCAGTATCATCATCATCAGTTTCATCAATATCATCATAGAAGTCACTTTCATGTTCTTCTACATCTTCATCTTCTTTTTCTTCAGTTACTTCATCATCCTCAAGTTCTTCTTCTAATTCTTTAATATTGATTTCAGCTGTATGATTCTCCCTTAAATCCCAATATCCTTTTTCAAGTTGTATAAATCTTTTTTCAGTAGCAAGTAATGCAAAGAAATCAGCTATTTGATTTTCAAATGCATCTTCCCCAAGATTAAGTTCATCACATATTATCTTAAATATGTCATTAATCTTCATCTTTTTTCCTTTTTCTTTTAATATTATATAAGCAATGTCATCAAATGGCATTGTCTCTAAATCTTCTTTATTTACAGTTTTAAATTTCATTAATTAAAGCCTCCTTAAGACTAATTTTTCTTTCCCTTAAAATTATACATATTTTTTTATATAAATCAAGTATTTTTTTTAGATTTACAATACATAATAATTAATGGTGTAAATGATATGAAAAAATTACTATTACTAACTAAAATATTTATATTCACTTTTTTCTCTATTATTATAATAATTTTAAGTCTTTATGTTTATGCTTTTATCACACCTAAGTTTAATATTAATACAAGTAAGAGCATAACTTATTATGACAAATATGGTAATGATTTATTCCAAGAAAGAGAAAAAAATGATTATGTAGAATTAAAAAATATAAGTGACTACGTTAAAAATTCTATAGTATCTATCGAAGATAAAAACTTTTATAATCACAAAGGATTTGACTATTTAAGAATAGCAAAAGCAATGTTAGTAAACCTAAAAAGTAAGAAACTTAAAGAAGGGGCTTCAACTATATCACAACAATATATTAAAAATCTTTACTTAACATTTGATAAAACATGGGAAAGAAAGATACAAGAAGCACTTCTTACATTAGAATTAGAAACCCACTATTCAAAAGATGAAATCTTAGAAGGATATCTAAATACAATAGATTTTGGAGCAGGAAATTATGGAATAAAAGAAGCAAGTAAATACTATTTTAATAAAGAACCAAAAGACCTGTCTTTAGCAGAAGCATCTATTATTGTTGGAATACCAAAAAATCCTAGTTATTATAATCCAGTAACCAACTATGAAAACGCTAAAGAAAGACAAAAAAATGTACTTATAAGTATGGTAAAAAATAAGTATATTTCGAAAGATGAAATGAATGATGCAATTAATGAACCACTAAATTTTTATGCTAAGAATGATAAAGTTGAATTATCAAGTATATATTATTATAGAGATGCAGTACTAAAAGAGTTATCTAATATAAAAGAAATACCTTCATCTCTTTTAGATATGGAAGGTCTTAAAATATATACAAATTTAGATAAAGATGTACAAAAAAACTTAGAAAACAACATAGATAAAGAAATGAAGAATTCAAGTTTACAGGTTGCATCTGTCGTAATAACGCCAAGTAATGGTAAAATAGTAGCTTTAATTGGTGGAAAAGAATACTCAAAATCGCAATATAATAGAGCATATTCTTCTAAAAGACAGGTTGGTTCAACTATCAAACCATTTTTATACTATAACGCATTAGAGAATGGTTTTACACCTTCTAGTACGTTTTTAAGTGAAAGAACTACATTCAACCTTGAAGACACAATGTATTCGCCTAAAAACGCAGGAAATATCTACGCCAATAAGAATATATCGATGCTAACAGCAATAGCTTACTCAGATAATATATATGCCATGAAAACACACCTATTTTTAGGAACAGATTCATTAAGCAAAATAACTAAAAAAGTAGGAATTAAAACAGAAGTAAAAGAAAATGCTTCTTCAGCACTAGGAACAACTGAAATAAATATGATCGACTATAGTAATGGTTTTATAACATTAGCAAATGAAGGTAAACATGAAACACCTCATTTAATTGAAAAAATAACAGATAACAATGGTAAAATACTATATGAATATAAATATAGTAATGACTATGTATTAAATAAAAAATATGTATATATTCTTAACAATTTACTAACATCTACATATAATTACAGTTTAATTAATTACACATCTCCCACATTAGTCAGTATTTCAAATGAATTAAAAGGTAAATATGCAGCAAAAAGTGGTAGTACCAAAACAGACTACTGGACAGTCGGATATAATAAAGATTATTTAATGTTAGTATGGGCAGGCAACGATGATAATAGTGAAGTCAAATCAAAAGACTCAAAAATCACAAAGAAGATTTGGGCTAAAACAATAAGTACAATTAAAGACAACAAAAATGAATGGTATGATATACCAAAAGGTATAACTGCTGCTGCAATAGACCCAATCTCAGGTGAAATAAATAGTAATGGATTTGTGTGTTACTATGAAAAAGGTTCAGAACCAAATTATGTAGATTTATACAATATAAAAGACTCTTAATAAAGAGTCTTATTTTTATTATTCTTCTATTTTAGTTCCACAATTACTACAATATTTTCCTATTGCAACTTCTCCACAATTAGGACATTTCTTAGGTTCTGGAACATCTTCTACTTTAACTTCATCATTAAATATAGTACCCATTTCTGGTTGATTTGTTTCTGGTTTATAACCATTTACATCAGTACCATTATTAATAGCACCCATCATATTATTAACAGCTCCACTAGCCATATTCATACCCATGAATCCCATCATAGCACCACTATCATTAGATGAAGCATTTCTTAAAGCATCTGCTGAAGCACTAGCCATTAAACCAGATTGTAAATTTTTATTTGAGAAAATAGTAGCTTCATCAATTTTATTAACTTTAACCATAGATTCATCTGTAAGATTAATATCACCTAATGCAACATCTACTACTTCTAAACCGTAGTTTTTCTTCCATGAATCATCTAAGCACACATTCATTTCTTCAGAAATATCACCATTATAAAGTCCAATATCTCCAAAAGAAACCTTATGTTTTCTCATAACTACTGTAATTGCTTGAGTTAATTTTTCAACAAATTTAGATTGTAATTGACTACCTATAACGTCTTCATAATATACAGTATCAGCTGGATGTGCACCAATAACACTATTAACAAGCATAATTGGATCTACAACTCTAAAAGCATATTCTCCAAAGAAAGTAACCTCTAACATACCATATTTTTCATCAGTAATTTTTCTTGATTGTGGAGAACCAAATTTATTACCTGTAATTGTTAATAAATTTACGTAATAAACCCTTTGATCTTTGGCAGTTTGACCACCATAAGTAAAACGTCTACCAATAGTCTTAAAAGTATCTATAATTCCCTTTCCTAAACCACCAGTAAAAATACTAGGTTCACTACTTGTATCAAAATAGAAAGTACCTGCATCTGCAGTGAATTCTTTAATTTCACCATTTTCTATAATCATCATCGCCATACCTTGAGGTACAACAATAGTACTTCCATTTGAAATTATTCCTTCAGATGGATTTTTATTTCCTTCACCATGATTAATTGTTCCTCTTTGAATTAATACATTTTTTGAAATTGAAGGACAAGTGACAAACTCTTTAAATTGATCTCCAAAAGCTGATGCAGTAGCTCCTGATAATGCTTTAATTAATCCCATACGATTACCTCTTTTCTTATAATTCTAAATTAATTATATCATTTATCTAATTTTAGTAAATAATTTTCAAAAAATGAATGTAAAGTAAAAAACACACTACATAGGTGTGTTCTTATCAATTTCAATAACTATTTGATATTTATCAGTTAAATCAACTTCAGATGTTTCTATTAAACTACTTACTTCAGATAAACTGTTTACAAAGTCTCTTACTTTATTTATTACTTTAGGTAAGTTAACCTCTCCAAATTCATTTAATAATGAATCCTCATTAGGTTCTTCTTCTTTAACCTCAGCAACAGTTTCTTCTGGAAATTTATATGGGTTAAAATACTGTTCACTAAGTTTTGTTACATCATTATTAGTTGGATCAGTATTCATATTAACATCATTTATAACATTAGTTACACTAGGTGTTGATTCACTTAAAGATGTAACTGAATTTTGAATATTATCATTAGCAACATTTGTATTTGTAATAGGATTACTTGGCATAGCCTGAAATGGATTAATTATTTCAGTATCTTCAGTATATTCTGTTAATACAGATTTTTCAGGCTCTATATCAACAACTTCTGGAACTTTAATATCTAAATATTCTTCAACTACATTATTACCAATTACTTGTTCTTTTGTTTCTTGAATAGGTTCAGGTTTTAAGAATTTTTGTATATCAGTTGGTAATTCTTCTTGAATTTTATCTCTATTTAATAATTCGCTTACTGCCTCTTCAGTTTGTTTTACTGTTAATTTTTCACTAGTAATTCTATGTAATAAACTCTTTTGTAAATCTTCATTATTAAGTGATAATAAACTTCTAGCATGTCTTTCAGAAATTCTATTATATAAAAGTGCATCCTGTACTTCTTTTGGTAAATTTAGAAGTCTCATTTTATTTGCTACCGCAGATTGACTAATACCAAGTTTAGTAGCAATATCTTCTTGAGTAAATCCTTTATCCATAAGTTTTTTATATGATTGAGCTTCTTCTATAACAGATAAATTTTTTCTTTGAAGATTTTCAAGCAAAGCTATTTCTGCACTAGTATTATCATCAGTATTGTTTATAATAGCAGGAATCTTCTTAAGACCAGCAATACAAGAAGCTTTATATCTTCTTTCACCTGCGATTATTTCATATTTTTCTCCAATACTTCTAAGTACTATAGGTTGAATAACACCATACTTAATAATAGAATTAGCAAGTTCATTTAGCTCTTTCTCATCAAATGCAAGTCTTGGTTGAAATCTATTAGGTATAATATCTTCAACTGGTATATAATAAATTTTATCTTTATTCTCTTCCATAATCTCTATCCTTTTTTCCTACTATATATTCATTTTAAAGCATTTTAAAGTTTTTATCAAGTTAATAACAAGATATTTACTATTTATTTTTATACATTTTTAATAAAGAATTATAACTTCTAGGATACTTTTTATCAGTTATCTTTTCTTTTTTATATACAGGAATCACTCTATAAGCATCATTTATAGGTAAACTATATACTTCTTTTTGAATTAATTTTATACCAAGTTCACTCTCTAAATAGCTGTATTTTACTAATTCTTCTTCACAATTAGATTTTAATGGAGCTAAAACACCATTTACTTTTACTAAAGATGTAGCCATTTCAAGTATCATTGGTATTGAAGTAACAGCTCTGCAAGTAACTATATCAAACTTTTCACGTTCTTTAGAACTAAAGTTTTCAATTCTATCATTTATAACTGTCACATTTTCTAAATTTAATGACTCTTTTACTGCATTTAAGAAAGTACATTTCTTCTGATTAGATTCAACTAATGTAACGTTTACTTTAGGAAATACAATAGCTACAGGAAGTCCAGGAAATCCAGCTCCTGTACCAAAATCACATATACTTACTTCTTTATTTAAATTGAGTACTTTAGATAAACATAATGAATCATAAAAATGTAACAAAAATACATCTTTTTCTTCGAGAATAGTAGTCATATTAAACTTATTATTCCATTCTATCAGCATCTCAAAATAAGTAAAAAACTTACTATATACGTCTTCACTTATCTTAATATTTAATTTATCACAATATATTATAAATTCTTCTTTAGTCATTATTGTATTCCTTTTTTAAATAAACTAATAACATAGTAATATCAGATGGATTAACACCACTTATTCTAGATGCTTGTCCTATAGTTAAAGGTCTAATCTTACTAAATTTTTGTCTTGCTTCAGTAGCTATATTTGGCACTTTTTCATAATCTATATCTTCAGGTATTTGCTTACTTTCTAACTTTAACATCTTTTCTACTTCAACTTTAGTTTTATCTATATATCCTTTATATTTAATTTCTATTTGTACCATATCTGCTATCTTTTTATCATATGACTTATTCATATAATCAAGTAATATACATATATCTATTTCAGGTCTTTTTACTAAATCTTTTAAAGATGTTCTACCATATATTTTAGAAGAATTAATACTTTCTAAGAACTTATTTACTTCTTCAGTAGATGTTAAATAAGTACTTTCTAAATATTCTTCTAATTCTTTCATATCATTAACCATCTTAGTGAATATTTCATACTTTTCATCGTTTATAAGACCAAGTTTTCTACCATAAGGAGTTAATCTAAGTGCAGCATTATCATGTCTTAAAAGTAATCTAAACTCAGCACGAGATGTTAATAATCTATATGGTTCAGTTATACCTTTATTAATTAAGTCATCAATAAGTACACCTATATATGCTTCATTTCTCTTTAATATAAATGGTTCTTTTCCTTGTAATTTCAAAGATGCGTTAATTCCTGCCATAAGTCCTTGAGCTGCAGCTTCTTCATATCCACTAGTACCATTTATTTGTCCAGCAGTAAATAAGTTTTCAAGTACTTTATTTTCTAAAGACATCTTTAATTGTAATGGATCTATCGCATCATATTCAATCGCATAACCATGCTTTGTTATTACTACATCATGAAGACCATCCATAGTTTTTAAAAGTCTTTCTTGTATTTCATGAGGCATTGTAGTAGAAAAACCACCAACATAATATTCTATATCATCACTACGTTCTGGTTCTAAAAATATTTGATGTCTATCTTTATCATTAAATTTAACTACTTTGTCTTCAATTGAAGGACAATAACGAGGTCCAACTCCTTTAATCATTCCACTATATAAAGAACATTTATCTAAGTTATCCATAATTATTTTATGAGTTTCTTTATTAGTATAAGTTAAATAACAAGGAGTTTGCTTATTAACATCATATGTTGCATCATAAAAATTACTAAATGTAAGTGGTTCTTTATCTCCTTCTTCAATTTGAACTTCATCAAAGTTAATACTACTCTTTAGTATTCTAGGAGGAGTACCAGTCTTTAATCTAATAATATTTATACCATTCTTTTGAAGAGAATCACTTAAATACATAGAATTTTTTTCACCATGAGGACCACCTTTATGTTTTTCATGACCACACATAATATCAGAATTTAAATATGTTCCAGTTGTAAGAATAACCGCTTTACTTTCTATTCTTTCTCCATCTTCAGTAATAATTCCACATACTTTTTTGTCTTCAACAATTAGTTCTTTAACTATAGCTTCTTTAATATCTAAATTTTCTGTTTCTTGAAGTGTCTTTAACATTTCTTTAGGGTAATTAACCTTACACCCTTGGCATCTAAGTGATCTTACACCAGGTCCTTTTTTTACATTAAGCATTTTAATTTGAAGATGGGTTTTATCTGCGCAATAACCCATTTCTCCACCTAACGCATCTATTTCACGTACAACTATACCCTTGGCAGAACCACCTATTGATGGATTACAAGGCATATCAGCTATATTATTTATATTAATTGTAATAAGTAAAGTTTTTTCACCCATTCTAGCACTTGCTAAAGAAGCTTCACATCCAGCATGACCTCCTCCAACAACTATAACATCATATTTCATTATTTATCATCTACTTTCCAAGACAGAACTTACTAAATATTTCATTTAATAAGTCGTCACTTCCTACTTCACCAGTTATTTCACCTAAAGTTTCCCATAATATCTTAACATCTATTTCAATCATATCTACTTCTAAATCATTGTTAACAGCATTTTCAATCTCATCAACAATACTTAATGATTTATTTAATAAAGCTATTTGTCTAGCATTAGATATATATGTATAATTTGATTCAGCAATAGATTTTAAATCAAATAATTCCGAAATCTTATCTTTAAGTTTATCTATCATATCACTATCAAATGTTGAAATATTAATAAAATTATAACCATTTAATTCATCTACTTTATAATTTTCCTTCTTATCATTTTTATTATAAACTACTAGTATTTCTTTATCTTTTATTTTATCAAGTACTTCTTTATCTTCACTGTTAAATCCATCTTCACTATCTATAACAAATAACACTAAATCAGCTTCATCTATCGCATCAACACTTCTTTTAACACCAATAGCTTCAACTACATCATTAGTTTCTCTAATACCAGCTGTATCTAATATATCAAGTTTAACTCCATCAATCATTAAAGTACCTTCAACTATATCACGAGTTGTACCTTTAATATCAGTAACAATTGCTTTATTTTCTTTTAATAAAGAGTTCAATATACTACTTTTACCAACATTAGGTTTACCAACAATAACAATTTTTAAACCATTTTTTATGAGTAATCCTTTTTTACTATTTTTAAGTAATTTATTTACTTTTTCTCTAATAAATTCATTTGTTTCATTTATCATTTCTTTAGTCACAACTACAGCATCTTCATATTCAGGATAATCTATATTAACTTCTATATTAGCAATTAATGCAAGAACTTTCTCTTTTAATTCATTTATTTCACTAAATATAGTTTTATCAACACCTTTAAGTGCCATTTTTCTAGAACTTTCTGTTTGAGCATTTATAAGATCACCTACAGCCTCTGCCTGAGTTAAATCTATTCTTCCGTTTAAGAAAGCTCTTTTTAAAAATTCCCCTGGTTCTGCAAGTCTAGCACCATTTGATAATACTAATTCCATAACCTTATTAACAGAAGCACTACCACCATGTACACTAATTTCAACTATATCTTCTGTTGTAAAACTTTTAGGAGATCTAAATACAGATAAAAATACTTCATCTATTTTTTCTTTATCTTCCATTATAAAACCATAGTGTACTGTATGACTTTGTACATTGCTTATATCCTTTGAAAATATTTTATTTGCTACATTGATTGAATCTTTCCCACTAATTCTAATAACATTAATAGAACTCTCACCAATAGTCGTAGCTACAGCTGCAATAGTGTCTTCCATATTAAATCTCCTTTTTCTTCACGCTAGATTATAACACAATATACATAATAAGTAAAATAAAAATCCACTAGTTCAACTAGTGGTTTTTAAGTAGCCCTAAAAGGGCATATTACTGGCCGCCTCCATT
>CAVDFY010000047.1:0-3647 GCA_963607925.1 bacterium | reverse complement strand
CTCTTATTTCTGTGCCATCAGTTAAATGTAGAAAAGTCATACCATAAGTGCCAGTAGCTATATACTCAACATTTTCAACTTCTACGAAATTGCCATTTACTTCAATATAATATAAGTATTTTGATTTTGTTTTTTCTGTGGCATCACTATCTTTTGAACATCCACTCATCAGTGTTAAAGTTGCTACGCTTGCTAATAATAATGTTTTTAATTTTCTTCTTTTATTCTTTTTCTAAATCACTTTCTAAATAATTTTTAACTTCATTAATTGTGTTATCAAAGTTATCATAATCTACATCAAACCATGTAATATCTTTCATTTGATTATTAAACCATGTGAATTGTCTTTTAGCATACTTTCTAGTATTTTGCTTTATTAGTTCTTTTGATTCATCTAAAGTAATATTTCCTTTGAAGTATAATTCTAATTCTTTGTATCCTATAATATTACTAAAGTTTTTAAGATTCATGTTATATAGTTTTTGTGCTTCTTCTAAAAGTCCACTTTCAAACATTTTATCTACTCTTTTGTTTGCTTTATCATATAGAGTAACTCTGTCACATTTAAGACCTATTAAAGTGAAATCATAAACTTTTTTATGGATGTCTTCTGTTTTATTTTGCACTTTTCCAGTTTCTTTAAATCTTTTGATAAATCTTTCTAATCTTTGCCTATTATTTACATGTATATCATTATCTTTATCAATTTCATTTGCCATTACTTTTAATTCTTCATTAGTGTAATTACTCAAATCAATATCAGATTTTACTGTTTCTTCTAAATTGTAGTTATAAAGTAATGCTTTTATATAAAGTCCTGAACCACCTACGATAATTATATTTTTATTTTCTTTAATGAATTTATCTAGTAGTTTCCTGCCATCTTTTTGATAATCAAATAAGGTATAATCATCATTTAGTGAAACTAAATCTAACATATAGTGAGGTACATTTTCTTTTTCTTCTTCTGTAACTTTTGCTGTTGCGATAAGAGGTTCTTTATAGATCGCTGTTGAGTCTGCATTTATAATAACTGCATCTAAGTAGTTAGCAAGACTTACTGATAATTTAGTTTTACCTGTTGCTGTAGGACCTACTATTGTTATTATTTTACTCATCATCATCACCTCCCATAACAAGTTTCTTAGTTTTAGAATCTATTATTTCACCATCATCGTTTAATTCCCAACCATATTCTTTTAACATATTCATAAAGTCTTCTATAGCTTTTCTTATTTCTTTATATTCATCTAAGATACTTTTTTCTTCTTCACTCATGAGTTAACCCTCTTAAACATTTTTTCAAGTTCATATATTGGATATTTTATAACAGTTGGTCTTCCATGAGGACAAGTATATGGAAATTCACATTTAAATAGTCTATTTAATAGTTCTTCTTGTTCTTTATAGCCAATATTTGTATTTGCTTTAACACTCATCTTACAAGCTAAACGAATGGCAGCTTTTTCATTGAATTTAACTCTATCAAATTCTCCTTTTATTTCAGAGACTAGTTCAAATATTCTTCTTATACTTTCTTCTTCATATCCTTCTTTTAACCATGATGGATGTTCTGTGACTCTAAAAGTGTTAATACCAAATTCTTCTACTTTAAATCCTACATTTCTTAAAACATCTATATGATCGTGTATTCTCATAAATTCATTTTTAGGATATTCTAGAGTTATTGGAAATAACATACTAGTTGTGTAAACATCTCTATTTCTTAATGCTTCCATATATCTTTCATAGTTGATTCTTTCATTCGCTGCATGTATATCTATCATATACATAATATCTTCATCTTGAGCTATTAGATATGTTCCAAGAGCTAAACCAACTGGTTTTATAAATACATCTTCTTTTTTAACTGCTTCGCTATCATATTTTATTTCTTCTTGTTCATCATCAAATTGAAGTCTTACATCTTCAATCTTTCTTTCAGTGTATCTATAATTATTTTCATGATTATAGTCTACTGGAGACTCTTTTACTTCTTCTTGATAGCCTTTAAAAGTGTTATCTGCTTCATTTAATGCAGTTCTAATGGTACTAAAAAGTAAATCATCTAAGCTTTCTAACTTAGAGAACTTTATATCTTGCTTAGTTGGATGAATATTAACATCTATTAGAGTTGGATCTGTTTCAATATTAATAACTACGATTGGAAATTTATTTTCTGCTAAAACTGTATGATATGCATCTTTTATAGTTCTATTTACTGATTGATTACTAACTACTCTTCCATTTACTAAAGTAATCATAGAATTTCTATTTGATTTTGAAAGATTTAAATTACTTATATATCCATTAATTATATAATCATAGTTTTCAGCTTCAATCTTGATCATATTTTTAGATACGTTAAGTCCAAATATTTCATGTATTACTTTGTATATATCATTACTTCCAGATGTTTTTATCATTTCTCTTCCGTCATTAAATAAAGTAAATGAAATATCTGGATGTGAAAGGGCTATTTTTTCGATGTAATTTACTGTAAGAGCTAGTTCTGCATTTAAACTTTTCATAAATTTTAGCCTGGCTGGTGTATTATAGAATAATTCAGAAACTTCAATAATAGTTCCTTTTCTCATGCTTCCTGTTTTTTCTGTTATGAATTTACCTGCTTTTAGATTTAGATAAGTTGATTCATTACCATCATAAGTATCTAGTACTATATTACTTACTGATGATATTGCAGCTAGTGCTTCACCACGGAAACCTAGAGTATTTATAAAATATAAATCGTTTTCATTTTTAATTTTAGATGTTGCGTGTCTACTAAAACATAGTTTAGCATCATCTCTACTCATACCACATCCATCATCTACTATTTTTATTAATTTAGTACCTGAAAGTAATAATTCAACTTTTATGTTTTTGCTTCCTGCATCTATACTATTTTCAACTAGTTCTTTTATTACGTTAGCTATTCTTTCTACTACTTCACCAGCAGCTATTTTATTAGCTAAGTTTTCACTCATTACATTAATTTTATTCATATTAAATCATACTCTTTCTAATGCTTACTAATTTAATATCTAAAGCATATACTTTTATGTTTCCAGGTTTTGTAATTCTAATAAAGCCAAGACCGTTTATTAATATATCTGATGGTTCTTTAATATCATAAGTAATACTTTGTAGTATAGTTAATTTATCATTTTTAGATTTTACTTTTTCATATCTAAGTGAATCATTCATATAAAAACTAAAACTATTAGATTTTTCTCCAATGTTTTCTATTCTTAGAATATCGTTTACTACTATAGCGTATCCATTTCTAACTTGGAAAGTTTTTACTTTTAATTCTTTTTTAGGATATAATTTAACTACTTTAGAGTAGTCTACGAAGTTATATATAGCATTATTATCAATGAATCCCGGAGTATCTACAATAACTAATCTTGGGTTTAATTTTATTGTTATATAAGATGCTGTTGTATTTGGAATACTACTTGTAGTTATAGTAGGACTTTTACATACACTTGTAAGTAAATGATTTATAAATGTACTTTTACCACTATTAGTAAATCCTACTATATAAAGTCTTTTAACATTATCTGTTTCTATCTTTTTAAGAAATGTATCTATATTATAATTTTTAACTGAACTAATAAACATAATGTCTTCAGTATTAACTA
>CAVDFY010000046.1:0-3514 GCA_963607925.1 bacterium | reverse complement strand
AATCTAGGTTATCTAGCAAGTATTTATAGTAATTCATTAAATGTATCTGAAAACTATTATTTGCAGCCAATATCTATTCAAATAAATTTGACAAGTAAAAATAGTAATATTCATGAAATATCAAAATATATGCTTAGAAGTGAATATGGGGAGTTTTGGTCAGAAAAATTTATAATATATGAATTTAACGTGGATAAAATTAAAAAATCATATTATAATAAAAATGAAAATGAAAAAGAAAGATTTAAACCTCTAGTGATGTTAACATCAAGTAATAAAGAATTAGAAATATTATGTAATGGAGATGAAAGAGTGAAAAGATATAAAGATAGAGTAGAAGAGTTAAATGATGATCCAGAATACACTATATTGATGTCAGATGAAGAAGATGACAAAAAATTAAAAGCGACAAGAGAATATCTAGAAAAACTAAGAGACAAAGAACATAATGAGAGGATGAAGAATCTCGATAAAAGAATACAAGAAGTAGAAAAAGAAATACAAAAGGTAGAAAAAGAAATACAAAAGGTAGAGAAACAAAAACAAGAAGTAGAGAAGCAAAAACAAGAAGCAGAAGTAGAAAAACAAAAAGCAAAGAAAATTATAGAAGAGTATGAAGCAAAACTTAAAGAATTAAATAGTAAATAAAGATATCTCTTAATTGAGATATCTTTATTGTGAAAAATTTGTAAAAATATAAAAAGCCTTATTGACATATAATAATAAATGGTTATAATTATTTTGTTAGTTACCTAACCAAAGGAAGATATTATGAAAGATAAAAGTATTAGTTTAGAAATTAAAAAAATTGATAGTTTAATTGTAAGAAAAATAATGGCATATAATAAAGATGCGATTTATCATCTTACTCCAGTACAAATAGTTGTAATAAAGTATTTGATAAAGAATAATGATAGTACAGTGTATCAAAAAGATATAGAAAAGAAACTAGGGCTTAGAAAATCAACGGTATCTGGAATACTTGGTACAATGATAAAAAATGGTATTATCACAAGAACTGACTCTACGACTGATTTAAGAAGCAAAGAAATTAGATTAACTGAAACTGGATATAAGCTTGATAAAGCAATGAAAAAAAAAGCTATTGAATTTGAAAAACTATTACAAAGTAATATAAGTAAAGAAGACCTAGAAGTTTTCTATAAAGTAACTAAACAAATACAAGAAAATTTAGAAGGAGAAAAAACATGTTAAAATTATTTAAAAACTTGGAGAAAAAAGACTGGATATATGTATTTATAAGTATTATATTTATAGTTTTGCAAGTTTGGTTAGAACTAAAAATACCAGATTATATGAGCAAAATTACTGAACTTGTACAATTAAATGGTACTATAAAGGGAATATTAGTGCAAGGTGGATTTATGCTTGGATGTGCATTACTTAGTTTTGCATCATCTGTAGTGGTAGGTTATATCATTGCAAATCTAGCATCTAACTTTTCAAAGAATATTCGTGAAAAGCTATTCAACAAAGTACAAAGTTTCAGTATGGAAGAAATTAAAAAATTCCAAACAAGTAGTCTTATCACAAGAACAACAAATGATATAGGAAATGTTGAAATGATGCTTACGTTTGGCCTTCAAATGATAATTAAAGCACCAATAACAGCAATATGGGCAATTGGTAAGATTTTAGGAAAGAGTTTTGAATGGACTGCAATAACAGGTGGAGCAGTACTTGTATTACTAGCAATGGTAATAACACTTATGATTATAGTTTTACCTAGATTCAAAATTGTACAAAAATTAATAGATAGTATAAATGGATTAACTAGAGAAAACCTAAAAGGTATTAGAGTAGTAAGAGCATTTAATGCAGAAAAATATCAAGAGGATAAGTTTGAAAAAACTAATAAAAAACTTACCAACACTCAACTATTTAATCAAAAAGTTATGAGTTTAATGTCACCAATGATGTATTTAATAATGAATGGTGTCTCACTTGCTATATATTTTGTAGGAGCATCACTAATTAATGAATCATTACTTGCAGATAAAATAACATTATTCAGTAATATGGTAGTATTTAGTAGTTATGCTATGCAAGTAATAATGTCATTCTTAATGTTAGCAATGATATTTATAATGTACCCAAGAGCATCAATATCAGCAGACAGAATTAACGAAGTATTAAATACTAAAGCTAAAATAAGAGATGGAAAAGAAACTAGAGCATCAGAAATTGGAACGATAGAATTCAAAAATGTTTCTTTCAAATATCCTGATTCAGAAGAATACGTTTTAGAAGATATTTCGTTTAAAGCATCAAAAGGTGAAACTATCGCAATAATAGGTTCAACTGGTAGTGGTAAAAGTACTTTAATAAATTTAATACCAAGATTCTATGATGTAACAGAAGGTAAAGTATTAGTTGATGGCGTTGATGTAAGGAACTATACTTTAGATGCATTACATGATAGACTTGGATACGTTCCTCAAAAAGCAGTAATGTTCAGTGGAAGTGTAAATTATAATGTAGCATATGGTACTAAAACAAATTATGAAGTTACAAAAGATAAAATTAAAAAGGCTGTAAAAGTTGCTCAAGCAGAAGAGTTCGTAGAAAAAATGCCACAAAAATATGAAGCGGCTATAGCACAAGGCGGAACAAATGTATCAGGTGGACAAAAGCAAAGATTAAGTATAGCAAGAGCTATCGCAAGAGATCCTGAAATATATATATTTGATGATTCATTTAGTGCACTTGATTATAAAACAGATTATATACTTAGAAAAGAACTAAAGAGTTACACTAAAGACGCAACAAGTGTAATCGTAGCACAAAGAATAGGTACAATAAAAAATGCCGATAAAATAATAGTTCTTGACAAGGGTAAATGTGTAGGAATTGGAACACATAAAGAATTATTAAAAAACTGTGAAGTATATAAAGAAATAGCATATTCACAATTATCAAAGGAGGAACTTGAAAATGAATAACGAAAAAGAAAATAAAACTCCAAGAAGAATGCATGGTCCAGGAGGAAGAGGACCAGGTGAAAAACCAAAAGATTTTAAAAAAGCATTACTAAAATTAAAAAACTATTTAAAGCCATACATGCATTTAATAATTATCGCAGTAATACTTTCAGCATTAAGTAGTATTTTATCAATAGTAGGCCCAAATAAAATAAAAGATTTAACAAACGAAATACAACAAGGCTTAATAGTTAATAAATCTAATATAGAATTATTAGTACAAGACATACAAAATGATATAAAACAAAATATAGTTTTAAGTGAAAAAAATTTAGAATCACTAACAAATGAAGATAAAGCAAGATATTACGAAGTTTTATCTAAAATGAACACAAGTGAAAATAAAGAAACTCTTATAGCAGAATTACCAGAAAGCGTGAAATTATTAATATTTAAAGATACAACTATCGAAGGAACAATAATTACAAATAAAGACAAAGTAGAATTTGTTAATATAATGGTTAATGCTGATATGAATGAACCAACTAAAATATATAAAGATTTTGATAAAT
>CAVDFY010000045.1:0-2369 GCA_963607925.1 bacterium | reverse complement strand
GAGTTAACTGTAAGTTTAAATAATCTTTATAACAACATAACTAAAACAAATACTTCTAAAAATATGAATATTCCCGGAGAAGTTCTTTTTGAAAATACAAGTGTTAATTTAAAAAATGGAGTAGCTAAATTAAGTTTTGATACTGAAAATAAGGACAATATAACTGCAAGTATTGGAAATGAAAAATTTACATTAGATATCTTTAAAATAGAAAGTAGTGACCTTGTAAAATACTATAAAAATGAATCCAAATTTGTTATAAAAACATTAGCTAATACACAAGCAATATTTGAGATTAATGGAAGAAATTACACAAAAGCAAGTGATAAAAATGGAACAGCATCAATATCTATTAATCTAAGACCCGGAAATTACACTATTAAATCCTATACTCTTGGAAATGTTATAACTAACAATATTACAATACTTTCAACAATCAATGGAAAAAATATTGTTAAAATGTATAAAAACGGCACACAGTTTTATGCAACATTCTTAAAAGGAGATGGCAGTCCACTAGCTAATACTAATGTTACAATAAATATCAATGGAGTATTCTACACTAAAGAAACTGATAAAAATGGAGTAGCTAAATTAAATATTAATTTAAGACCTGCTACATATACTTTAACCTGTATTGACCCATTAACTGGATTAGATGTAGGATATAATGTTAGTGTTCTACCAACTATAGTATCTAAAAGTATTGTAAAAACTTATTTAAATAATACTCAATTTCATGCAACTCTTTTAGATGAAAAAGGAGTTACAGTAACTAATAAAAATATTACATTTAATATTAATGGAGTATTTTACAAAAGAACCATAAATGCCACAGGAATTGCAACATTAAATATTAATTTAATGCCGGGAAAATATATTTTAACATGCATTGACCCATTTAATGGATTAACTATGGGGTATAATGTTACTGTTTTAGAAAAAGATTGATTAAAGAGTTTAATTACTCTTTAATTTTATTATAATTTACGGGCAAAGACTAAGTATCCAGTATGGCCAACCATACGGGTTTTTGGTCTTACTCCTTGAGGTCTAACTTCTAGACCTCGCTCTAATGTTTCCAATATTTCAATATTATAAAAATTAAGTTTTTTAGCTACTCTGTAAGCTATTTCTGCCTGATTAATATATGGTGCATAAACTGCCAACCATCCGCCGACTTTTAAAGACTCATAAACATCTTCAAAGATTTCAAATGGTTTAGGAAGGTCCAGAAATACTAAATCAATATTTTCTTCATCAATTCCTTCTTTAATATCTTTGTTTTTAACTTCAATATTTGTAATTCCAAATGTTTCAATGTTTTTCTTGGCAACTTGGGTAAAATCCTCCCTTATTTCATAAGTATAGACCCTACCTTCATTTCCGACCACATTACCAAAGTTTAATGCAATAGCTCCGGCACCAGTTCCAGAATCAACAACCCTGTCACCTGAACCTAATCCTGTATAAGCCAGTACACATCCAATATCTTTTTTAACTAATATTGAACAGCGCCTATCCATTAAATCAATAAAATCATTAACAGTAGGTTTAACAATTTTAAATGAGTGGTCTAGGTGACTTTTAAGCTCATCACCTATTTCACAATTAGCTATCTGCTCTTTAGTAACAATACCCAAATCACTTTGAAATTCATAGCCTTCTTTAAGAAGATATTTCTTACCACGTTCATCTAAAATCATTTTCAAATTAATCACCTAATTTTCTAGCTCGGAAAGTCTTTTTACTCTTTTTAAGGAATCCGGATGTGTTGAGAATAATTCCATAATTTTACCAGATGTAGAAACATCAATATTTCTGTGACTAAGTTCTCTTAGCTCTTCATCAGAAATAGATCCATCACCATCAAAATCTATTTGTCTAAAATCGTTTAAATCTCTTGAAGCATTGTTTATATCATTAACAAAAAATGCACGTACAGTATTTACATCTTTAATTGTTTCATCATCACATTTTGCAGCTCCGTAAGATAATTTATAAAGAGCTGATACTAAAGCTGCTGGACGATTTCCATATTCCACACTAGCTTCATCTGCATAATATTCTCTTGTTCTTGATATAAATAATACAAGTAATTGTCCTAAAAGATAGAATACATAACCTAATATTCCAATAATAATTCCTGCATTGTTTTCATTACTGCGTGAAAACATAAATGATAATGCAATATAATAACAAATCATTGGAACTAAGCTTACAATAGCTGTAATAATCATGTCATTATGTTTAATATGACCCATTTCATGACCTAAAACTGCTTTTAGTTCATCTCTGTTAAGTAAACCTAAAATTGGGCGAGTAATAGCTATATGTCCACTTCTTTTGGATCTGCCATATGCAAATGC
>CAVDFY010000044.1:0-12265 GCA_963607925.1 bacterium | reverse complement strand
CTACAGGTCCTAGAACACGAGTTCCTACAGGACTATTATCATCTTTAATTAGTACGCAAGCATTGTCATCAAATTTAATATGACTTCCGTCTGCTCTACTAACACCTTGCACTGTTCTAACAATAACAGCTTTTACTACTTTTCCTTTTGGAGTGTTTGAATTTGGGATAGCTTTCTTTACTGTACCAACAACAACATCTCCTATATTACCGCTTTTAACTTTACTTCCACCAAGTACTCTGATTACTAAGATTTCACGAGCGCCTGAATTGTCAGCTACCTTTAAACGGCTTTCTGGTTGTATCATAACTCTCTCCTTTCTTAATTAAAGAATAACAGCTTCCTCAACGATACTATCTAAAACATATCTTTTAGTTTTTGATAGAGGACGAGAAGATACAACTTTAACTATATCTCCTACTTTAGCTTTATTCTCTTCATCATGTACTGCATACTTTTTAGTAGTTTTTACATTTTTATTGTAAAGTGGATGCTTTTTATAAGTTACAACAGCAATTGTAATTGTTTTATTATTAGCTGCACTAACAACTTTACCAACTAATTCTTGTTTTTTGTTTTCCATTACTTGCTATCCTCCTTACCTTCATTTAATTCTCTTTCTCTAATAACTGTTTTAATTTTAGCAACTTCATGTCTTAATTCTTTAATTCTATGAGGTTTTTCTAAATTTCCAGTTGATAGAGAAAACTTCAAATTAAATAATTCCTTTTTATTCTCTTCAAGTTTCTTATTTAATTCTTCAGTGGTTAATTTTCTAATTTCAGTCATCTTTATCATTATTTAGCCACTTCCTTTGCTACAAATTTTGTTTTAATTGGTAGTTTATGTGATGCTAAACGGAAAGCTTCACGAGCTATTTCTTCAGTAACATCAGTCATTTCGAACATGATTTTACCTTCTTTAACTACAGCTGCCCATTCTTCAACATTACCTTTTCCACTACCCATACGAACCTCAGCAGGTTTCTTAGTTCTTGCTAAGTGTGGGAAAATGTTAATATATACTTTTCCTCTTTTAAAATTCTTCATATGACGAGTCATAGCAATTCTTGCTGCTTCGATTTGTCTTGCAGTGATGTATGCTCCTTCTTTAGCCATTAGTCCGTATTCACCTTTAGTAAGTACTGTATTACCTTTAGCTTTTCCTTCGTAACTAATTCTATGAGGTTTTCTATATTTAGTTCTTTTTGGAATTAACATTTTCATTACCTCCCTTTATCTTTTTAGCAGGAAGTATTTCACCTTTGTAAATCCATACTTTAACACCGATTTTACCATAAATAGTATCAGCTTCTTTATGAGCATAATCTATATCTGCTCTTAAAGTATGTAGAGGTACAGTTCCTTCAGTATAGAATTCTGTTCTAGCCATTTCAGCACCAGCTAAACGTCCAGAAACAGCAACTTTAATACCTACAGCTCCTGCTTTCATTGTATTTCTAATAGCTCTCTTTTGAACTGCTCTGAATGAAGCTCTATTTTGAATTTGTAGTGCAATTGATTCAGCTACTAATGCAGCATTTAAATCAGGATTCTTAACTTCAACTATTGATAAATAGATTTCTTCACCAGTTAGTTTTTGTAAAGCTTTTTTATGTCTTTCAATATCAGCTCCGCCTTTACCAATAATGATACCGGGTTTAGATGTATTGATTGTAACATTTGTTCTTTTATTATTTCTTTCGATTATGATAGAAGCAACTGAACATCCTTTTAATTCTTTATCTAAATATTTTCTAATTTTTAAATCAGTATTTAAATATTTAGCAAAATCTTTAGTTGGTGCATACCATTTACTTTCCCAGTCTCTATTAACACCAATTCTAAGTCCGACTGGACTTACCTTTTGTCCCATGTTTAGTCCTCCTTCTTTTGCATATTATCTGTAACACATACATAAATATGACTTGTTCTATGATAATTCTTAGCAACTCTAGAGTGAGATGCTGCTTTTCTTCTCTTTAAAGTTCTTCCTTCGTTAATGTATGTTTCTTTGATAACTAAATCTTCTTTATTAGCTCCAAAATTATTAACTGCATTAGCTACAGCAGAATTTAAAACTTTAATGATTAATCTACTTGCTTTAGTATTTGTAGTAAGTAGAATTGCTTCAGCTTGAGATACGTTCTTACCTCTGATAAGATCAAGAGTCATTCTAGCTTTTCTTGGTGCAATTTGTGCACCTTTATGTATACTATAAGTTTCCATTCAATTTACCTCCTACTTCTTACCGCTGCCAGCGTGGCCAGTAAACTTACGAGTTAATGAAAATTCTCCAAGTTTATGTCCTACCATATCTTCAGTTACATATACAGGAATGAACTCACGTCCATTGTGTACTGCAAATGTATGACCAACGAATTCTGGATAAATTGTAGAACGTCTTGACCAAGTTTTTATAACTTCTTTTTTACCTTTTTCATTTAATTCTCTAACTCTTTTTAAAAGTCTAGGGAATGTATAAGGTCCTTTTTTCAAACTTCTTGACATTTTAACGGTTCCTTTCTAATTATTTCTTACGACGAGTCATTATTAATTTCTCAGATGCTTTTTTAGTTTTTCTAGTCTTTAATCCTAGAGCTGGTTTACCCCAAGGAGTCATTGGTTGAGCACGTCCAACTGGAGCTCTACCTTCACCACCACCATGTGGGTGATCATTAGGGTTCATAACAGATCCACGAACTGTAGGTCTAATTCCCATATGTCTTTTTCTTCCTGCTTTTCCTAAGCTTACTAATTCATAGTCAGTATTTCCAACTTCACCAATAGTAGCACGACAATTAGCAAGAATCTTTCTAGTTTCACCACTCTTAAGTCTTACGATAACATATTTACCTTCTCTACCTAAGATTTGAACACTACTGCCTGCACTTCTTGCAAGTTTAGCTCCAGCACCTGGATTTAATTCAACATTGTGAACCATAGTTCCAACTGGAATATTTTCAAGTGGCAATGCATTACCAACTTTAATGTCAGCATTAGCTCCACTTTCAACTATATCTCCAACTTTTAAATTAAGTGGAGCAATTATATATCTCTTTTCACCATCAACATAATTAATTAATGCGATGTTTGCACTTCTGTTTGGATCATATTCGATTGAAGCTACTCTTCCATCAATACCATCTTTAGTTCTTTTGAAATCTATAACACGATATTTACGTCTAACTCCACCACCAATATGACGAACAGTTATCTTACCTTGATTATTTCTTCCGCCTGTTTTACTTTTTTTAACAAGAAGACTTTTTTCAGGAGTACTCTTAGTAATTTCATCATTAATTAATGTACTCATACCTCTTGTTCCAGGAGTATTAGGCTTATAATTCTTAATTGGCATATTATCCCTCCTAGTATTCTATAGAAGAGCCTTCTGCAAGTTTAACATATGCTTTTTTATAAGCAGTTGTTGTACCTGTATATCTTCCTACTCTTCTTTTCTTTTGTACAGCATTTACAGTATTAACATTTACAACTTTAACATTGAATTGCTTTTCAACTTCATTTTTGATTTGAGTTTTATTTGCCTTAGGGCTTACTTTAAATACATATACATTATTTGATTTTAATGATTCGCTTTTCTCAGTAATAACTGGTGCTAAGATAATATTCATTAGTTAAGCACCTCCTCAATTTTCTTAACTGAAGATTCGTCAATTAATAAGTAACTAGCTGCAACTAAATCTAAAACGTTAATTTCATTGAAAGCAACTACAGCAACTTTATTATTGTTACGAGAAGCTAAGAATAAATTTTCGTTTTCATCAGCATATACAACTAAAGCTTTACCATCAACTTTAAGATTTTTTAACATTTCATTAAATGTCTTAGTTTTGTTATCAGCTAAATTTAAGTTTTCAACAATTACTAATTCTTTATCTTGGAATTTAGATGTTAAAGCACTCTTTAATGCTAATCTTCTTTCTTTTCTATTTTGTTTTTTATCATATTTTCTTGGTTTTGGTCCAAATACAATTCCACCACCTGGCCATTGAGGGCTTCTAGTAGATCCTTGTCTTGCATTACCTGTACCTTTTTGTTTGTATGGCTTACGTCCGCCACCAGAAACTTCACTTCTAGTTTTTGTTGAAGCAGTTCCTTGTCTTAAAGATGCTTGAGCAAGTACGATAGCATCATGCATAACTGGTTCATTTACTTCAATATTCCAAACGCTATCTTTAAGTGTTATATCTTTAACTTTTTCACCTTTTTGGTTTAAAACTTGAGTCTTTGCCATTATTCAGAAACCTCCTTACTTTCAGTAGTTTCAGCTTCATTAGCTTCAGAACTTGTAACTTCACTATTAACGACTTCTTCAGTTACAACACTTTCTTCTACTTCTCTTTCGCTTACAACTTCCTCGTATGAAACTAGTTCAACAGCAGGAGTATTTTTACTACCTTTAATAGCTTCTCTAATAAATACAAATGTGTTTTTAGCACCTGGAACATTGCCACTTACTAAAATGTATTTGTTTTCAGTATCAACATCTACTATCATTAAATTTTGAATAGTAACTTGTTCATTACCCATATGTCCTGGTAACTTCTTACCCTTTAAAACACGCATAGGTCTCATAGTACCCATTGAACCTACTCTTCTATGATATGTAGATCCGTGAGTTTCAGGTCCACGAGATTGATTCCATCTCTTAATTACACCTTGGAAACCTTTACCTTTTGATGTACCAGTTACATCAACTGTGTCTCCGCTTTGAAATACATCAGCACTAATAACTTGTCCAAGAGTATAAGAAGAAGCATCAATTCCTCTAATTTCTTTTAAGAAGCGCTTAGGTTGTGTATTTGCTTTTTTAACATGTCCCATTTCTGGTTTGTTAGATGATTTAACTTTTTTGTCAAATGCACCTACTTGAATTGCATCATACCCATCTTTATCAACAGTTTTAACTTGTGTTACAACATTTGGTTCAACTTCGATAACTGTAACAGGTATTAATTTTCCGTCAGTTGAGAATACTTCAGTCATTCCAACTTTACGTCCTAAGATTCCTTTCATTTTACTTTTCCTTTCCTAATTATTTTTTAATTTGAATATCTACACCACTAGGTAAATCTAAATGAGCTAACGCATCAATAGTTTCTTTACTAGGATTTTCGATATCAATTAATCTTTTGTGAGTTCTAATTTCGAATTGTTCACGAGAATCTTTATATTTGTGAACAGCTCTTAGAATAGTGATTTTTTCAATCTCTGTTGGTAGTGGAACAGGTCCGCTAACAACTCCACCAGTTCTTTTAACAGTCTCAACAATTTTTGCAGCAGCTTGATCAACGCTTCTGTGATCAAAAGATTTAAGTCTGATTCTAACTTTGTCTTTAGACATATTAATTTTCCTCCTTCGCCTATAATATTTTTTTATAGACTTGCTAAATGCAAATTACCTGATTTTGAAATTAAGTTAATTCAACTTAACCTGGTGTATCAGCAACCTTGCATATCATCGCCAGTCGTTCGATATAGATTATATTCTAAAAGTACAAAAAAATCAAGCATTTTTTCTTGATTTTCCTATATTTTTAACATTTAATTAGTTTTTTTATCAAATTTTTAAATTTATATACTTATTTTAAATTTTTAATTAAATTTACTAAATCACGAGCAGAATAATTATTAATATATTTTTCTTGATATTTTATCATCTTTTCCTGCATATGTTTATTATTTAAAAGCTCATGAACAGTATCTAATATTTCCTCTTTTGTTTTACATTTCAAACTCATACCATGACTTTCAAAGAAATTTGTATTGTATGTTTCAATACCCGGTATTGGATAAATATGTATTAAAGGTTTTCTCATACATGATATTTCAGTTGAACTAAGTCCTCCTGGTTTAGACATAACTATATTTGATGAATAAATTAAATCATTAATATTATTTACAAATCCAAATACAATTAAATTTTCTCTATTCATAGAAGTTAACTCATCATATAGTTTTTTATTGCTTCCACAAACTACCATTACTTTACATTTATTTTGATTTAACACATCATCTATAATTTCATAAATTTTACCAAATCCCATACTACCAAGCATTACTAAGATTACATTTTCATCTTCACTAATACCATACATATTTCTTACACTCTTTGCATTAAATACAAATCTACTTGAAACAGGTATTCCACTATTAACAAAAATATCTTTATTACATCCCTTTTCAATATATCTATTTTCTTGGCCTTTCTGCATAATTAAATAGTCAGGCATAGTCTCTTCTAAAAATGGACAAGGTTCATAATCTGTTGATATAGTTATAAACTTAATATTTTTATCTTTATGCTTCTTAATAGCTGTAAGAGTTAAAGATGGAAATAAATGAGTAGCAATGACTAAATCAAAAGACCCATTTTTAATATAATTATAAAGCCTACGCGCATGCATTTTATTAACTAGATAAACTGGACTAGTAACACCACTTTTACTGTATAATTCGCCTAATTTATATATATTTTTAAATGCTTTACCATTTCCTTTTAAAGAATTTAAATATATTTTCTCAGTCATTCTATTACCAGAAGTATTTACAATATCATAAAAATTCTTAAATTCACATTCTATATTATTAAGTTTAAGTTCTTCTTCTATATATCTAGCACAAGAATTATGTCCACCACCTGTACTACAAGATAATATTAAAACCTTCATACTTATATCTCCTTTTTCATGCTTTCATACGCTCTATCTCTTAAATCCTTTATTCTATCCCTATATTCAAGTTCCATGTTAGGATATAAAGGATCTAATACAACAGCACATATTCTTTTCTTTCTTTTATATAATTTATATATCCCATTAGATTTAGTAAATACAAACTTAATTGGTTGAACACATACATTAGCATCAACAGCAATTTTAAACGCACCATACTTAAAATCCCTTATACCTTCATAATAAGGCCACATAGCAGCTTCAGGATACATATGCAATATAAACTTTCCCTTAAAAGCTTTATTTATTTGAGAATAAAATCTATCTTTCTTATCTCTCTCTTTTGGAATAGGCATCGCATACAATAACCTAATCAATTTCCTAACAAAAGGTATTTTAAAATTTTCCTCTATAGTTGGATAATGTACTCTACTTGGATAATAAATAAGACCTATTAAAGTACAATCTAAATAATGAATATGATTAGATATAGAAACAAAACCTTTATCTTTAACAATTTTATCTTTATTTATAATATAAAATCCTAAAAATATTTTATCAATAATATATAAAATAATAAATATAGGTAAAGACAAAATATTAGATATTAATTTAAATAAAGGATTATTAAGTACATAATTATAATTATCTTTAATTTCAAAACTTAATGGTGCCCAACTATGAGTTACTTGCTCATCACCTTTAAGCTTAGAATAATCATATTTTTTCATATTTCACCTAAAAGCATTATACCACATTAATATATAAAATAAAAAGAGGCTAAGCCTCTTCTGTAAGTACACCAATACTTCCAAATATTTCAGATTTTTCTTTATCATTTAATTTATCATAATCTATAGCATTAGTAGTATCAAATTCATTAATTTCGTTTACTGTTTCTAAGTCAATATTAGCATCTATGCAAAATAATTCTTTATCAGTATTATCTGGATCATAATATTTAAAACTTATTGTATAAGATGATTTATTATCACTTGATGAATCAACTTTAAGAGTAACAGAACCCTTTATATCATCAAACTCTTTTAATTCTTCATCATATACTCTAGATGTATATTCTAATGCAACTCTATTTTCAGCTTTATTATATGTAATACTAAGATTTAAACTTTCTTCATTAGTATTTTTATTTTCTAAAAGAACAACAACGTCATTATCATTAAATTTAATATTTAAATTTTCACTTCCATATTTAGTATTAAATTCTAATAATTTATTATTTAATATATCTAAATATACAACAACTTCTAAATCCTCAGTTACATTTATATCTTTAACTTGTTCTTCTAATAGTGTCTTAACTTCTTCAACATCCACACCATATCCTAAAGTAACTAATGCTTCTAAAGATTTTTGATCATTAATTATATTATTTAAAATAGTAGTTACTGCTTTTTTAGTATTTTCTTTACTTGAAATAAATTTAACTTCATAAGCAGGAATGCTCTTATCATCTACTTTTAACATCATTGGTTTCTTACTTACTTTAGCATTTTCAACACTAGAAAGTATTGTTTCTCTATTAGAATCAAGTAAATATTTAATAGAATCTAATATTTCATTATAATTTGTATCATCAACACTTAATGAATCATCCCCTAATTCTATATTTTTGGTTTTATATAATTTATCTTGAGCACCTTCACTCATATCATTATAACCAAAATATATATTTTCTTTATCCATTCCAAGTTTTAAATTAAGAATATCAATATTTAATAAAGAACTTGTTAAATTAGTAAATACAGAACCTTTTTCTTCATCTACTCCAACATATACATCAGTAGTAAGAGTATTAAAAGCTATTAACTTTAAGTTTGATGACGTTAAGATTGCTTTACCAGTCATTTCATACTTTTTATTTTCATTAGTTTTATCATTAAATTTATTTATAGAATTCGATAAATAATTATAACCACTTTCAATAACGTTATTAAATAAAGTATATGGTTTAGTTAGAATATAATAGTAATAATAGAATGCACCACCTAAAACTAATAAAACTAGTAAAAGTACTATAGGCCATTTTCTTCTATCTTTTTCTATAAAACTTATATTATCGTTATTAGAATGAGTAACAGATTTCTTTTCTTCTTTAGATTCTTTTTTTTCTTTAATCTCTTCTTTAACATTTACATCTTTCTTAACTTTTTTCTTAGAATTATAAACCTTTACCTCAGGTTTAGTTTCAGAATTCTTAAGAGATTTATTTACTTCATCACTCATTTTAACACTTCCTTACACTAATCTAGTATAACATTTTAATAAACTATTGTAAATAAAAACGCCCTAAGGCGTTCCTTTAATTATTAAACTTTCTCCAGTCATTTCTTTTGGCTTACTTATCTCATAAACATCTACTATAGTAGGAATAATATCCTTAATAGTACCATTCTTTTTAAGTTTATAATTTTTATCACATATTATAAATGGAACTTTATTACACGTATGTGTAGTAATTACATTTCCATCAGCATCTTTCATATACTCAATGTTTCCATGATCAGATGTAATAACTAACTCATAGAAATTTTCTTGTGCTTTTTCAAATATATGTCCTATACAAACATCACAAGCTTCAAGAGCTCTAACACAAGCAGGAATATTACCTGTATGAGCAACCATATCAGGATTAGCATAATTAACTAATATAAAGTCAAAATCATCATCCATCGCATCAAGAACAGCTTCAGTTACTTCAGATGCATTCATTTCAGGTTTCATATCATATCTTGCTACTTTAGGCGAAGGAACTAATATCTTAAATAAATTTTTATCACTTAACTCTTCAGTTCCATCAAAGAAATACGTAACATGAGGATACTTCTCACTCTCAGCAATTCTAGCTTGTTTAAATCCAAGATCAGCTAAATATCTACCAAATGTACCAGATATAGGTTCATTAGTATAAGCACCTTCAATATTATCACCAACACTATATAAAGAAGCAAATCTAACATTTTTAAACTTCTTTACATTAAACATATTAAATGATTCATCAGTAAACGCAGATATTAACTCTCTAATTCTCTCAGGTCTATAATTTAAAAATAAAACTCCATCATTTTCTTTAATATTACTTCCTTTAGTAATTATACTAGGATTAATAAATTCATCTGTTATATCATTCTTATAATGAAGTTCCATGCATCTATTATAATCACTAAAATTATTTCCAACATTATATACTATAGCATCATAAGCTTTTTTAACTCTATCATAATTGTTATCCCTATCCATAGCATAATATCTGCCACATATAGTTCCAATAGTTCCAAGACCTAATTTATTTGCTTTAGCCATAAAATCATTTATTAATTTATTACCACTCATTGGAAGAGAATCTCTACCATCAGTTATAAAATGGAAAACAACACTTTTTACTTTTCTAATTTTAGCTAGTGCAAGCGCAGCATAAAAGTGTTCCATACTAGAATGAACATTACCACTAGATATTAAACCGATCATATGAAGCGTAGAATTATTATCATTAACAAAATCAATTAAATCAAGTAGAACATCATTCTCAAAAAAACTTTTATCTTTAATTTTATTATTTATTAGTGTTAAAGGTTGTTCTACAGTTCTACCACAACCAATTGTCATATGACAAGCTTCAGAATTACCACTTTGCCCTTTAGGAAGTCCAACTACTTCACCACTTGCTTCTAATTCACAAACAGGATAATCGGACATTATTCTAGCTAAATTAGGTAAGCTTGCCATTTTAATAGCATTACCATTCTCACCTTCTCTAATTCCAAAACCATCTAAAATTAATAAAATAATTTTTTTCATAAATTTCTCCTGTAAACATTTTAACACATATTATAAGATTATAAAAGAAAAAAACTTGAATGACTAATTCACATCAATCATTTCAAGTCTAAGTTTATCAGCAATTGTAACTATAAATTCAGAATTTGTAGGTTTAGCCCTATCTATATCAACACTATGCCCAAATATCTCTTCCATTAAATCAATATCTCCTCTTAACCAAGAAACTTCGATAGCATGTCTAATTGCCCTTTCAACTCTTGGAATAGAAGTATTAAACTTAATAGATAAATCAGGATATAACTCTTTTGTAATTCCTCCTATAAAACCAGGATTTTCATAAACCATCAGTATAGCACGTCTTATAAATTGGTATCCTTTTATATGAGAAGGAATACCAAGCGCATGTAATAGTTTAGTCACTTGTATCTGAATATCTCTATTATCAAGTTCTAAAATACTTTCATTCTTTTTCTTTATTTCAAACGTTTGTACAATTTTATCCCTTAAATCATCAAAATTAAATGGTTTTAAACAATAATATCTAACACCATATTCACTAATATCTCTAATAGTTTGCTCTTCACTATAAGAAGTCATAACAATAACTTTCTTCTTTATACTATTGAATTTCATATATTCAAGAACTGCAACCCCATCTTTATTTGGCATAACCAAATCAAGTAGCATTAAATCAAATTTTATATCAGAATTATTTAATACTTTAATAGCTTCTTCTCCATTTTTACATGTGCCAATTACTTCAACATTATCACTACTACTAAAATACTTACAAATTAAATTCACTAACCCTTCATTATCATCTACTACCAAGACTTTTATTTTCATCTTTTCTCCTTTTCTCTATTGTACGTCATAATTATACATATATCTATGGAGTAAAAAGTCTTAATTTGTCTAAAATACAAAATTTTTGTCATAAAAAAACAAATATTATTCTAAAGAACTATATTTGTTTCCAAAGTACATAAATAAAATCGTAAAAACCATAAACATATGATATATACCATTTTTATCAAAAGGAACTATAAAATTTACTTTAACTTTAAAGAATAAGAATAAACCTCCTATAATTTGTAAAATTATAGCTATTATATAAAATTTATATTTTTTAGTACACGTTTTAATATATCTATGTATATAAAACCATAATATATATATTATATAGAATAATGCTATAACTACAAATGTTAATAAAAAGTCAATATCAATAACTGTTTCTATTACAAAAATTAAGTACATAACTATAGATGTAATTAACATTTTACTAACACTAGAACATTTAATTACAGTAAACAATAAACTATTAAGAGTAATACAAAATATAAATGAAAGCACTATCCACATAATTTTAACAGTTTCACTATCCCATGCAAATGAATGTATTATAAACCCAAGAAAACTATCAACGATTACACTTATATAAAATATATACCATATCTTTTTCTTATCAATTTTCAACTTTCTAAATCTAAAAAGAATGACTAATGTAGTAAACATAATTATTAGATTAGTTAGTCCAGTAATTAGTTCACTCCCACTAGTCATTTTTAAGTCCAACAAGAATCTTATTTAATTCATCAATATTTATACTAGCTTTACCAAGAACTATTCCATCAGATACATTAAATATATCTTTAATATTATTTTCATCAACACTACCACCATAATACACTTCAATATTTATTTTATATTTTTTATAAATATATAATTTAATATCTTCAATAACACTTTGTATTTTATCAATAC
>CAVDFY010000043.1:0-8889 GCA_963607925.1 bacterium | reverse complement strand
TTGTTGCCATAATAAAAATACACCTCCTTTCGGAAATGTATTTTATCATATTTTTATAGTCCCTCTTTTTTATTAATGTCTACTTTAAGGGATGCATTTCATATTAGTACGTCTTTTATTATCTTGTTTTGCTATAAAAACTCCCCACTAGATTATCTAGAGCCCTTTTATTGTTTAACAATTATTTTTATTTTAGCATCAAATGTTTTTCCTTTATCAACATCTTGATTTATACTTGTATTTTTAAATTCGAAACTAATTTTAAATGTATAAGTAGTTTTAGCAGGTATAGTAACATTAGAAACAATGTTCGAATCTTTATAAGGAGCTCTAGCGTTTTTTACAAGAACAGTATTATTTCTACTAACTGTATAATATAGATTATTAACAGTAGTAAATGTATTCTTAACATTTAACCAATTCATGTTAACAACTTGTGGATTATTAGTTGTATTAGCTAATTTAAAACTTTTAGATCCAGTCCATCCTGGAATAATATTATTTTTATTATATGCTGCAGAATCAGTAAGTGTTAAAACGTATTCTTCACCTTCAACAATATCAATTGATGGATCATTACATTTTTCATCACATTTTCCATCACCATCAGTATCGCAATATAAATCACATTTTCCGTCCCCATCAGTGTCACAATTTAAATCGCATTTACCATCCTTATCCGTATCACAATTTAAATTACACTTACCATCATTGTTTGTATCACAGTTTAAATCACATTTTCCATCATTATCTGTATCACAGTTTAAGTCACATTTGCCGTCTTTATCTGTATCACAATTTAAATCACATTTGCCATCATTATTTGTATCGCAATTTAAGTCACACTTACCATCGTTATTTGTATCACAATTTAAATCACATTTGCCGTCTTTATCGGTGTCACAATTCAAGTCACACTTTCCATCTTTATCTGTATCGCAATTTAAATCACATTTACCATCATTATTTGTGTCACAATTAAGTTCACATTTCCCATCCCCGTTTGTGTCACAATTCAAATCGCACTTTCCATCGTTGTCTGTATCACAACTATGATTACATTTTCCATCATTATCTGTATCGCAATTTAAATCACAATAACCATCTTTATTATTATCACAATTTAAATCGCACTTTCCGTCCCCATCAATATCGCAATTTAAGTCACAGACACCATCTTTATTTGTATCACAGTTTAAATCGCATTTACCATCATTATCTGTATCACAATTAGTGTTACAAACGCCATCTTTATCCGTGTCACAATTTAAATCACATTTGCCATCATCATCCAAATCAAGATTTGTATCTGGCCAACCATCATTATCTGTATCACAGTTTAAATCACATTTACCATCATCATCAGTATCTTGATTAATTAAATTTGAATCAGGTTTTCCATCTCCATCTTTATCAATATTAAATGTAGGTTTATTATTCTTTTTAAAATCTATATTAGTATTAGGCTTCTTTTTATCAGTACTACAATTGACTAGACATTTTCCAGTTCCATTATCAATATTGATATCAGCAATACCATCACCATCAATATCTATATTTAAATCATTATTACCTTTATGTTTAATATAAAGTCCTGTTCCTCCAAGAACTAAAATTATGAAAAATAAAAGTAATAACAATAAAAGCAATAATCTCTTTTTCTTATTTTTTTCATCTTCCTGTTGATTTTGATCATCATTATATTCATAATTATCATTTAAAGTCACATTATCTTCCATAATATATCTCCTATTATCAAAATAATTTTAACACAAACAATTAAATACTTCAATATTTAGATATAGTGAAGACCGGTTTAACATCCAACTTAGTTGTATAGTTTTCTTTTACATAAACATCATAATTAAATTGAACCGAAGAACCATAATTTTCAATACCACTATTTATTAACCAATAATTTCCTATTAATAATTTTTTATTTTTCATTTTATCAAATATATTAATATATTCACTATAAGATAATATTCTAATTTTACTCTTACTATAATTGTTACATGACCAATTATTAGAATTAATTTCGTTCTTTGTAAATCCTCCACATCCTTCATCATCTAAACAACCACTAGTGATAAAGTCATCACATATCGGAGTATCTTTTAATTTATTTTGAATACTACTATTTAAAGTTTTAATATAAATATTATTAAGATAATAATTTATATATGATTTACTCCACTTATAATTAACAGTTTTATCACTAGTATAATAACAATAATCACCTTCACTATCTAAACAATGAGACAATTTTTCATCAAGTGAATATTGTTTCATAAGAGTTATATCATCTTTATTATCATTAAGAACAATATAATCTATATCATCTATTGATACTATAGAACCATCACAATAATATTTATTTTCATCATACTCTCCTTTATTTCCCAAAAAGCATTCTACATTATAAGAATATGATTTACTTAAGTTTCCATCTTGGTCTTTAAACCAAATATAATGTTTTCCTTCATCAAATGATTTAATAATAATATTATCTGTATAATTAGGTTTAATCCATTCACCTTTTAAGTCATCAGAGTTAGATATTAAATATTCTAAATTTTTTTGATTTACGTTAAATGAAATAATGTTATTATTTTTATTAATTTGTGCTTTAATTGTAATAAAGTCCTGGCACTCCTTTTTTTCTACTTTTACTTCACCAAGTTGAGTTTTACTAACACAATAGTCCCCCGATTGAATAATAAAACTAACATTTTTATAATCATCAATTTTAATATTACCATTACCATCAAAAAAGTAATTTGTATTTAATATTTTAGTTTCAGTATATATTGCACCTGTTTTATACTTATATTCACCACTATCTAAAGTATACAAATATTCCAATAAATTTCTAGATTTATTAAGTAAATGGATATGATTATATCTAAATATAAAAAATAATAAAATTAGTAGCATAGCCACTACGAATACAATAATTATAATAATATATTTCTTTGTGTTTTTCATAATAATTATTATAAATTAAATAAAAAGAAAAGGAAATACTTTTATTTCCTAATCACACCATAAACATTTAGTAACACCAACTTTATCTAATGTATTTTTGTTACCTTCTATTGTTATTTCTAATTTTCTTTCAACATCATAATTATAAAATTTTCCATGTTTTACATCATCTAATATTCTATTTAATAATTTATTTGTTGAATTTCTATAATATATAGTTGCAGCAGTAGAACCAAGACTATAATTATGTTCATAATAGTATGGACTTGAGTATTCAGGACCATATACTTTAACAATTATAGTTCCATCTTCCATATCTTCTACTACATTTTTATTTGCAACTTTACAATAATCACATTCAATTTTATTAATTGTATTAGTATCAAATGTATATTCTTTTCTTAAAATATATTCTGGTTCTATATCATTAAAATCAAGTCCAGCTACTTCTACAGCAAATAATCCAAGTCCAGAACCAAATAATACAACAGCAACAATAAATGTAATTAATAATCTCAATTTATTATATTTAAAATCAAAGATAAACCTATATAAAATTTCACATACCCATATAGCACCTAATAAAAGTCCAAAAGAACCAATAATAGCACCTAAGAATAAATAATATTTAAATGAAAATTCTACCGCTACTGCAAATAATACTGAAACAGCAACTAACGCACATGCAGCTATAATCAATATTAAGAAAGCATTAATCTTAAATATCCAAACAAATATCTTTCCTATAAAATTCATAAAAGAATTATCACTCTTATGTAAATCTTTCTTTTCACTCTTTTCTATTTTTTCTTCTTTAATTTTTTTATTATTTACACTTTTCTTCTTTGTATCTTCTTTTGGAGTATTTAGTTCAAAATTATTTAATACTTTTTCACTCATAAGTTTGATAAAAACAATGTATGCAATTATTATATAAATGATATTTATAACTACAGCTACAATACCACTAATCACATTATATATTCTATATGGTAATGGTAAGATAATACTTTCAAATTCATCCTGTATAAAATAAAATGGTATTTTAACAAAAGCACATATAATTAATGCAATTAAAACATATATTAATAATTGTAAAATATCTTTAAATGTTCCAGATGAAATAATCTTAATAGTTTTATTAAATACATTCTTTGTAGTATCTATCAAATCATTAACAATATTACTTTCTCCTTTATTATAATTTTCATTTATTTTATATGCATCTAAAATATTAATAACCAATTCATTAAAATCGCCAAACTCTAAAATTGCATCTTCTTCTGAAACACCAGATTTTACTTTTTCATCAATATGTTCACTATATTCATTTATAATATCTTCAACTTCATCACTTTTTAGTATTTCTAACTTTTCTCTTAATTTGTCTAAAAATTCTTTTTTAGTCATTATCTTCACTCTCCTTTATAAAAGAATTAACACTACTTTCAAACTTTTTCCATTCATCAAGTAAACTATCTTTTCTTTTAATACCAAGAACTGTTAATTTATAATATTTTCTACTTGGTCCTCCTGTTGACTCTTTAAGATATGTTTCAAAGTATCCTTCATTAGTGAGTCTCTTAAGTATTGGATATATAGTACCTTCATTAACATTAACTACTTTACTTATCTCCTCAACTAATTCGTATCCATATCTATCTTTTTTTGATGCAAATAAAAGAACCAACAATTCTAAAACACCTTTTTTAAATTGCGTATCCATTTAGTCACCTCACGATAATGTTATCACTACTACTATGCATTGTCAAGTAGTGTTTATTACATAAGAGTAAAGTACTTAATTAAAGATATAATTAATAAATGGATTGGATAAAAGAAATAAAAGAAATATTTATTAATCTTTATATTAGTTTTAGTGTTAATTAATATAAATGGAAGAGCAAAAACAGCACATGCAGTAAAACATGCTGGTATATTACTAATACCAATATAACTACTTATTGCATAATTAAAATAAAATGTAACATAAGCTAAAAACATTATAAATTTATTGTTTCTAAAATAATAAAATATTGGTACCAAAAATAAATATGTTGATGCATAATCAACTTTAAACAAAAATGATAATACAACAAAGAATGGTAAATAAAACCATTTTTTATTATCAAGAGTGTAATAAAGAAGAACTTCAAGCAATATTGTAAACATAATATTAGGACTATAAGTATTAAATACAATAGTATAAAATGGTTGACTTATTAATCCTAAAATAAATAATCTTAAAATATATTTTTTTAAATCTTTAGTCTTAAAATACCCTATCATTGCACAATATGTAAATATAGGAAAAGCAAGTCTTCCAATAGAACGCATTATCAAATTATTAGAAAAAAGCGCATATCCAGTATGATCTATTACCATAGAAATAATTGCTATAAGTTTTAAAAAATTAGTATCCATATTAGTAATTATTCCATTGTTCTTCTTCATATATATTCACCATCTAAATTTTAACATATTGATTAAATTATGTAAATTAACGCATATTTTACACATAAAAAATAGATTGTGTGTAAACAATCTATTTGGTTTCTATTCTATTAAATAGTATTTCTGCTTCATTAAGAGTAATATTTGTTTCTAAATTACCAAATTCTAAAGTGTCAAATTCTATATTTTTTGTATTTAACATTTTAAATATTCTATCACTAGTTCCAGGTATATATGCTCTTAAAAGAACAGCAGATATTCTAATACATTCAAGTAAATTATAAAGTACTGTTTTTAATCTATCAGCTTTTGTTTCATCTTTAGCAAGTACCCATGGAGTTGTATCATCAATATATTTATTACTTCTCTTTAATAATTCAAATATATCTTCAAGAGCTTCATTAACTTTTAATGCATTCATTTTTTCATCAACAAGTTGAGGTAAATTTTTAGCATAGTTAATTAATTCCGTATCAACTTCTTCAGTAACACTAGGATTTTCAACTTTAGATTCAAAATACTTTTTACTCATCGCAATAGTTCTATTAACTAAATTACCAAGAGTGTTTACAAGATCAGCATTAGTTCTAGTTATTAATGCTTCTTCACTAAAGTTACCATCGTTTCCAAAAGGAACTTCACGAAGAGCAAAATATCTAACAGCATCAACACCATAAGTATTAATATATTCTCTTGGATCTTTATAATTACCAAGTGATTTAGAAATTTTACCACCATTTATAATTAACCATCCATGACCAAATACTTGTTTTGGTAAATCTATACCAAGACTCATACACATACAAGGCCAAATAATAGTATGGAATCTTACGATCTCTTTTCCAACTAAATGTAAATCAGCTGGCCAATACTTTTTAAACATTTCACTATTTCTATCAGGATATCCAAGTGAAGTAATATAGTTAGAAAGAGCATCAACCCAAACATAAACTACATGTTTATCATCAAAAGTAACTGGAATACCCCAAGTAAATGATGTTCTTGAAACACATAAATCAGCAAGTCCTGGCTTAATGAAATTATTTAACATTTCATTTTTTCTAGTAAGTGGTTGTATAAAATTAGGATTATCTTCATAGAATTTTTCTAAATCTTTTTGGTATTTAGATAATTTAAAGAAATATGCTTCTTCACTTACTTCATGAACTTCTCTATGACAATCTGGACACATTCCATTTTCATCTAATTGACTTTCAGTCCAGAATGATTCACATGGTGTACAATAAAGCCCTTTATATTCACCTTTGTAAATATCTCCTTTATCATACATTTCTTTAAATATAGCTTGAACTCCTTTAACATGATATTCATCAGTAGTTCTAATGAAATGATCATAAGAAATACCTAGTTTATTCCATAAATCTTTAGCATTCTCTACAATTGGATTAACATATTCAATTGGAGTAACACCAGCAGCTTCTGCTTTCTTTTCAATCTTTTGTCCATGTTCATCTGTTCCAGTTTGAAAATAAACATCATAACCTTTTAATCTTTTATAACGTGCTATTGCATCTGCAACAATAGTTGTATAACAATGACCAATATGAAAATCAGCACTTGGATAATATATTGGTGTTGTTATATAAAATTTTTCCTTTTCCATTTTTCCCTCCTAAAATAAAAAAGTCATAAACTAAGGACGACTTATGCCGCGGTACCACCTTAATTCATGACTTATCATGCTTCTTAAATTCTTAACGCGAATAACGATTTAACTCCAGAACCATTTTCAAGTATCTTCATATTAGTTTTCACCAACCACTAACTCTCTACAAATAGGATATCTATCTCTTTCCTTCTTCGTTAATTACAACTGATTTTAACACAAAATAATAAGTTTGTCTAGTATTATATATCACTTCTACTCATTATCTCAGCAGGTGTTTTTCTAAGTGTTAATATAGGGGGAAGTAAACCTACTAATAAATTAAATAAATATACAATAATTATCACAGTTAAAATTGTAGTACCATTCATTAAAAATTTATTAGCGTAATAAGCAACAGTTGTTAATTGATAAATAATATAAGATGAAAAGAATACTCCAGTCATACTACCTAAAGTACTAATAGCTATTATTTCTCCAGTAAACATTTTATAAATATCTAATTTCTTCATTCCTATAGCTCTATAAATTCCAACTTCTTTAATTCTAGATAAGAAAGAAGACCTCATCATCAAATATATTTCAACCAAAGATATTAATAAAACAACAACACTAAATATCAAAGTTGAAGACATTGAATCCATTCTCTCATTATAGTATCTATCCTTAGAATATTGATATGAATCTTTAATGTTTAATCCTATAGTTTTAAATTCATTTAAAGCCTTATTCTTATCTTTAACACTAAGAGTCATATTACTACTATTAGATATTAAATCATATTTAATAGTACTAGTATTTGATAACATATAACTAATATTATCATCACTAGTATAAAAACCTACTACTTTTAATTTTTTATCATTTATTTTAACATCTATTTCTTGATTTAATTTATATGAATCCTTATAAAAATTATTTACTATAACTTCATAATCATTCAAAGGAAGTTTTCCTTCTTTTATAGTTATTTTATTTTTATAAATATTATAATCATATATTAAATTTTCAACTACTTTATCATCAACCATATATTCATCATAATAATCACTTGTTTCAACAGTATTGTTTGTATTATAAAGAATATTAACAAATTCACTTTCGTTAGTATAAATTGATGGACTACCTAAATCAACTACACCAACTATCTTATAGTTTTCTAACACTCCAACTGATAACTCTCTATCAAATAATTTTTCAGGAGTATTAATACCTAGCATAGAAGCAAAAGGATTACTATGATAATTATCAAATACTAACTTATCAATAACTATCTCATTAGATTTATTAGGCATTCTACCAATTATAATATCATTATCACTAATCATATTTAAACTTGTTAAAGAACCATATATTAAATCTTTATAATTAAGAGTTTGATAATAATCATCATATTCCATATAAAATGAAACTAAACTATCACCTGGTAATATATAATTAACATTATCATTTTTTTCATATTTCAAGAAATTATTAACATCTATTTTTTTAGAATCAATTACTAAATAATTTTTATTTATAGTAACAAATTTACTATCATCTATATTATAAATACCATATAAGGAAGACACAGAGTATGTTATAAAAATACCTGATAAAAAGAAACCAACTAATAATAATTTTTTTATTGGTGAATAATTAATTACTTTTTTAAATCCATTTTTTATTAATGTAACTGGATTAAATATAGAAGAATATTTTTTCTTGATATTTTTATTTATTATTTTATCAAAATCAAATTTATATTCTTGATAAATATTTTTAGATATTTTTTTATAATGGTCATCAACTAATTCTATACTTGAGTTACTATCAATAAC
>CAVDFY010000042.1:0-2215 GCA_963607925.1 bacterium | reverse complement strand
TGTTGAGAATGGATTATCACTCGCACATTTATTGTATCACTTTGATGATCAAAAAGAAAGATTGTTAACAAAAATTTGCTTTGTCAATAGTCTGAAAAGTACCATAGGTACTTATTCTAATATTGCTTTTATTCTTCTTACTCCTGCAGATGATGCTTCTTCTTTTACTATTTTGAAGTGTCCAAGTTCATTAGTGTTTTTAACGTGAGGGCCACCACAAAGTTCTTTAGAAACATTATCTCCGATGGTATAAACTGTTACGATGTCAGGATATTTTTCTATGAACATACATTCTGCTCCTGATTTAACAGCATCTTCTTTGCTCATTTCTTCTACTGTTACAGGTAGGCCTTCTTTAATCCATTCATTAACTAAATCTTCTGTTTTTTGCTTTTCTTCATCACTTAGTTTATGATCACAACTAAAGTCAAATCTCATTCTTTCATCAGTAATATTACTTCCTTTTTGATGAACATCTTTGTTTACAACTACTTTTAATGCTGCATTAAGTAAGTGTGTTGCTGTATGATATTTAGTTTCTATTTCATTGTTACCACTTAGTCCACCTTTGAATTGACCAGCAGATGCTGTTCTTGATAATTCTTGATGAGCTTTAAATTTTTCTTTAAATCCTTCTTCATCAACATTTAAATTTCTTTCTTTAGCAAGTTCAACTGTTAATTCAATTGGGAATCCATAAGTATCATATAATCTAAATGCTGTAGTTGCATCTATATCTTTATTATCTCTAGTAACTTTTTCAAATTCTCTTAAACCTTTTTCTAAAGTTCTATTAAATTTTTCTTTTTCATTTTTCAATACTTCTAATACAGTATTTTTATTATCAGTTAATTCATTATAATATTTTTCATATTTAGAAATAATTAATGATGCGATTTCTTGTTCCCAATTACTAGAAACATCTATTCCTAGTTTTTTAGCATGTCTAATAGCACGTCTAATTAATCTTCTTAAGATGTATCCTTGACCTACATTACTTGGTTTTACTCCAGCATAGTCAGCACTAATAAATACACTAGTTCTTACGTGATCAGCGATTATTCTCATACTTTGTTCATTTCCTTCGTATGGTAAATTGCTAATTTTAGATATAAGCTCTATTACATCTTTAAATATACTTGATAGGTAGTTATCATTTACTCCTTCTAAGATTGCTGTTACTCTTTCTACTCCCATACCAGTGTCAACATTCTTTTTAGGTAGTTCTTTAATAGTTCCATCTAATGCTTTATTATATTGCATAAATACATCATTCCAAATTTCTACCCATCTTTCATCTTCAGTATCAAATACTTCAGGAATTGGATCATTACTTCTCCAGTAGAACATTTCTGAATCTGGTCCACATGGTCCTGCTTCTCCAGCTATCCAGAAGTTATCATCTACTGTTTTAGCAATTCTTTCTTTCTTAATTCCTAAACTTAACCATTTGTTATATGAAACTTCATCAAATGGAATATTATCACTTCCTGCATATACAGTTACAGCAAGTCTTTCAACCGGTATATTTAATACCTTTGTTAAAAACTCAAAGCTCCATTCTATAGCTTCATCTTTAAAGTAATCGCCTAATGACCAATTACCTAACATTTCAAAGAATGTATGATGATAAGTGTCTCCAATATTATCTAAATCATTTGTTCTAATACATTTTTGATAATCACAAAGTCTAGTCCCATATGGATGAGTTTGTCCCATAAGATATGGTATTAATGGTTGCATACCTGCTGTATTAAATAAAACACTTGGATCGTTTTCAGGTACTACTGGCGCACTTGGTATTTGTTTGTGTCCTTTACTAACAAAAAAATCAATGTACAAATCTTTAATATTCATATTTTTCCTCCCTATAAAATAAAAAAGAATGGCACACAAGGAGTCATATAGACGGTACCATCCTTTAATTAACTTAATTAATGTAACGTATTTCCACGTGAGCTATTAACTCATAAGTGAAAGTAGCTTCAAATATAGTACTTATTAGTTTACACCAACCACTAACTCTCTATAAAGTATTTTTATCCTACTCGTCTTTCAATGTATTAGATTCTATCAAAATTATTAATAAATTTCAATAGTTTTAGATATTTTTATTATTTCGATGTGAAATATCCAGGTGTACTAGCAGTATCTATACGTGCATATGTTTTATCAACATAAGAACTATTATATGCAGTTCCATTTCCACCTACTA
>CAVDFY010000041.1:0-23057 GCA_963607925.1 bacterium | reverse complement strand
TTGAAAAAGATAATCTCAAGTTGCATTTATTTTTAACAGATTCATTTATACCATCACTTCCACCTATTATGAATGTTATTGTTCCATAACCGTTTGTGAAAGTATTATCTATTAAGTTTGATAATTCAACTGATGTATATTCTTTTCCATTGATATCCATGCATATATTAAAATCTTTTTCATTTAAATGGTTTAATATTTCATTTGATTCATTATCTATGTTAGTATCTTTTAGTTCTATTATTTCTATTTTATGATATTTAGTAATTCTTGTTTTGTAATCATTTATTAAATCATTTAAGTATTTTTCTTTTATTTTACCTACACATAATATTCTTATCATTATTTATATATTTCTAGTGGGTTTATATAGTGTCCATTCTTTTTAATAGCTAAATGAAGGTGTTTACCTGTTGATTTACCAGTTGAACCCATTATTCCTATTAATTGTCCTTTTTCCACTTCATCTCCCTTTTTAACTAATCTAGATTTTAAGTGCATGTATATTGAAATGTAACCATTATGGTGATCAATATCTACATGGTTACCCATATCACTACTATAACCTGAAGCTATAACTGTACCACTTTGTATTGCGAATATATTGTCTGATGGTGTACCTACTATATCTACGCCTCTATGCATTGTACTTGGTTTTCCAGTAACTGGATCTCTTCGGTAACCATACATTGATGAGAATCTATAAGGTTTTACTGTTGGCCATGCCCAGTATGTATTGTTACCAACATAAACTACATTCTTAGCACCTACTACTACTATTTCATCAACTGCTGCGTTTATTACTTCTTCTGAAACAAATTTAGATTTCATGATTACACCATTTGCTTCTTGTGTAGCATATACAACTTTACTAAGTCCGTTAGAACCTTTTTGTTTTACATACTTTTCTGAAGCATTTAATGTTTTATCTAATATAACTTTTGTTTCATATTTTATAGTTTGAGTTTCTGTTTCGAATGAATCAACCATTATTTTAGCAACTGGATTGATTGGAGCTACGATAACTTCTTGTCCAACTGCAAGTAAAGCATTTTCTCCAGCTATATCTGGGTTTGCTATTAAGAAATCTTGTACTCCTAATTTGTTCTTTTCAGCTATTGTTTCTATTGTATCAGTAGATTTTACAGTGTACTTTTGTGTAAGATTTGTTGTTCCAAATAGAAAGTACATACTTAAATCATCAGCATTTGTTATTATTTCATTCTCTGTTGATATTAATGTCTTTTTAATTGTTACATCATCTCCAAAGTATACATCAGTTACTTCTGTTCCATCTTTATCTGCTTCTTTTTCTTTTCCATCTAAATAATTTTGATATTCTTCTTTGCTTATAAAAGCTGTTACAGTGTTTTCTACTGCTTTATCTAAATCTTCTTTATTTAGAACATAAAATTTTGTTGTTCCATTATCTTCAGTACTAACTGTTACTTCATATCCTTCAATTGTGAATGGATCTAAATCTTTTATATCATCATATACTTCAGATGCTGTCATAAGATTAGTTTTATATGTTTTAACACTTTGTACTTCTAAACCTGATGGTGGATATATTTTACTAACGTTGTATTTTTCTTTTAATTCTGTTTGTTCGTTATCTATTAAATCATAAAGTTCATCTTTAGATTTAATAAGTCCTATTCTTTCTCCACCAAGAGATACTTGATAATAGTTGTTTACAGTTCTTTCTACTGGTTTAAATGTTAAACACATATAAAGAACTATTCCTATCACAAATATACCAAATAATATATTTGAGATTGTTAACTCATTTTTATTCATTTCCATCTTCCTTATTTGAATAATTATCAAATGAACCAGTATTCATTTTAAATAATAGGTTTACTGTTCCTGTTGAACCTGCTCTGTGTTTTGCTACTAGTAATTCTATTTTTCTATTAACATTACCATCGTATTTTCCATATTCATCACTATGCAGGAATAATACGATATCGGCATCTTGTTCAATAGAACCTGATTCTCTTAAGTCTGATAATTTTGGTTTATTATCGCCGCCTTTTCTTTGCTCAACGCTTCTTGATAGTTGGGCTAATGCTATAACTGGAACATCTAATTCCATGGCTAGTTTTTTAATATCACGGCTTATTTCACTTACTTCTTGAACTCTTTGTCCAGCATATTTACTAGAACTTGAAAGTAATTGTAAGTAATCTATTATTATTAGGTCTAAACCATCATCTGAATTTTTTAATTTTCTACATTTTCTTCTTACTTCGCTTACTGTTAGACCACCTGAATCGTCTACATAGAATTTGGCATCTGAAAGTTCACTCATTGCTTCATTCCATTTTTTCCAGTCAGTATTTTTTAATTTACCTGTTTTTAATACATCTCCATCTATTTTACCGACTACTCCGAACATTCTCTTTGTAATTTCTTCTACACCCATTTCTAGTGAGAATAAAGCTACACTTTTTTTATCATGTATTGCTGCATTAAGTCCAACATTAAGTGAGAATGCACTCTTACCACAACCTGGACGACCAGCTATGATTATAACTTGTTTCTTTTGAAGTCCACGAGTCATCGCATCAAAGTCATAATAGCCTGTTCTAATACCAGTATATTCATCAGTTGATTCTGCTAATGCTTCTAAGTTCTTTTGTACTTCTGGAAGTACATCTTGTATTCTTTGAATATCACGTCCAAGTTTATCATTATAAACACTTAGAATATTTCTTTCAGCATTCTCTACTATATCAACTACTGAATCTTTTTCATCATAACATTCTTCTTGTATTCTAGTACTTTTTTCAATTAAATTACGAAGCACACTTTTTTCAAATATTATTTTAATATAATAACTTAAGTTTGCTGTAGATGGTACTGAGTCTATTACTTTTGTAATATATTCTACTCCACCAACTTTTGATAATGATTTTGTTTTATCAAGTTCATTACATACAGTTTGAACATCTACAGGTATATTATTTATGTGAAGATTTTTCATAGTTTTAAATATTATTCTGTTTGCTTCATCATAAAACATTTCTTCTGTTACTTCATCTAAAATTTTATCTAGTGCTGTTTTTTCTAAGAATCCACATCCAAGTACTGATATTTCTGCATCCTTATTTTGAGGTTCTTGTCTTGCCATAAATACTCCCCTACTACTTTGTTAAAACTACACCCATCTCAAAACTTACTTGTTTATGTAAATTAATTGTTACTATGTGAGTTCCTAGTGAATTGATTTCACCATCTATCATTATTTTTTTCTTATCAATGTCATATCCCATTTTAGATAATTCTTCACTAATTTGTTTTGCAGTTATTGTACCAAATACTTTATCATTAGCACCTGTTTTAACCTTGAATTCAATCTTTTTATCTTTTAGTTTGTTTTTAATTTTATTGCATTCAGCGATTAATTCTTGTTCTTTTTCATTTCTTTCGTCTATTTCTCCTTGAAGAACATTCATACTTTTTTCAGTGTATGGTACTGCTAACTTTTTAGAGATTAAGAATTTAGCATATCCATCTTTAACTTCTTTGATTTCATCTTTCTTTGCTTGTTTTTTAACATCTTCTATAAATATAATTTTCATAAGTCACCTCCATACAAACTAATGTATAAATATTATAACATACCTAGTAGCAAAAAAAAAGTTGTAAAAATTATTGAAATAGTATATACTTATTTTAGAATAATAATGGAGGTAAACATATATGATTATTTCATTAGAAAAAGCAAAAGAATTCGAAGCGTTAGTTAAACGTGTTCTTATGTCTAAGTATGGTAAGATGTTACCTTCTGATAAGGTTACTTTACTAAATACTACTGAATTTTTGGACGATAGTATTCTTAAAGTTGATCCAAGTGAAGTGTATGGTGAAGTAATTAGAAAAGTTGTTGGAAGTATTATAGATGTAACTTGTACTAAAGAATTAAGTATTAGTGAAAATGAAGCTAAAGAAATTATATATGGTGAATATTTAGAAGAAGGATTAATCGAATTCTATTCTAGAAAGATAGCCGAAAAATTTAATTTAAACTTAGAAGATAAACCTGAACTTAAAGATAATTTAGAAATGGTTCAAAAAATATATGAAAAACTTGGCGAAGGACTTGATGAAAAAGTATTTAATAGTGATGCTTTAGAGATATTAGATGCAGCTAAACTTGAAGAGTTAGTAACTGAATGTGATAATCAAGCAATTGAATCATATTTAAATAATCTTGCTACTGCAAAGGGTGTTGATGATGCTAAGAAGGATGTTACTCCTATAAATGGTAATGGCGAAGTTCTTGATGAAGAAGGACGAGTTCAAATAGTATATTTAAATGGTGTTCAACATATTAAATATGTTGATAAAGAAGATCAAGTTCATTTAGTTGAATCTAATGATTCTAAACATGTATCTGAAGTTTATAGAAGAACTATGTTAGGACTTAATCCTGGAGATAAATTAGATGCTGAAGCATTCTTTAAAGAACTTACTTCTTATATACCTGAAACTGATTTAGATGTTAAAGAAGATATTAAAACATCTAGTTTAAATAATGAAGAAGTTAATATGATGAACTTTATTCATAGTAGTAAAGAATTTGAATTAGATGGTAAAGAAGATGTTATTACTCATAGTAGTGATCAAATAATACATGTTATTGAAAACACTAATGATATTGTTGTTACTGATGATAAAGGTGATCATGTTGAGTCAACTGTTGTGAGTGATGATGCAGAGCCTGAAATAAAAGATGATGCTGGAGAAGTAAAACCAGAAGAAGTTCAAGAAGAAGAAAAACTTGATGAAAAGATACTTACTCCTGAAGAATATGAAAAACTATGTATGAAGTTTGCTAATAATGAAGAATTAACTCTTGAAGAGTTAAGAGCTCTTAGAAGAAGTACTCCTGAAGAGATGGTTAAAACTCAAGAAGATAAAGAATTTCTAGAACAAATGAGAGAAGAAGAAAATGAACTTGTTAGAAAAAATGAGGGACCTGTTCTTTCTTACCCTGGTAAATACAAATACGGAAGTGCAGCTTTTACAAATAAATATTTACTAATATATGTCGTTCTAATTACCATATGTATTGGTTTTATAGTCGGAGCACTATTATTTAAGACTTTCGGAATGAAATAAAAATTAGATATTAACTTATCTAATTTTTTATTGTTTCTTTATACAAAATTCCCATAATGTTTTAGGTTTTTCATATCTATCCATATGTTTTTCTTCTAGAAATAATATTTCAAAGTCTTTAAATAATTCTTTAAAATCCTCTTCTTCAAAGAACTTTTTATATATTTCTCCCTCATAATAGAAATTCTTTTCTAATACTTTTGCATTTACTGGTATATGGTATTTATCATTAGCTGAGTTTACTCTTCCTATTAAATACCCTCCACTCTTTAGTACTCTATATATTTCATTTAATATTTCTTTTGCCTTCCCAGAATCGAAATAATGTAAACATAAATCCGCGATAATAACATTTATTTCATTATCTTTAAATGGAAGTTTTTCACTTATATCAAATATTCTTGTATTTAGTTCTTTGTGTTCAGCATTTAAAATGTTAATTACTTCAGTTGAAAAATCGCAGGCAGTTACTTCTTTAAAACCATTATCAAGTAAATAAAGACTTGTATATGCTCTTCCACAACCTAGTTCTATAATTTTGTCGTTTTTGTTAAGTAAATGTATATATTTGTCAAACCAATTGTCATATGTTGAAGTATATTTTAAATGTATTTTATCCCAGTATTTGTCTAAATTATTCATATTATCACCTATTAATATTTTATCAAATGATTATATAGTTATCAAATTTACTTTATTAAAACTGTAAACAAAAAAGATATAGAAAATAATCTATACCTATTTTTTTAGTTTTATTTTTCTTAATATTTGATCTACATATTCTTCACCAAGTGAACTATAAAGTAGATTGTTTTTATATGATATTACTCCATAAATAATTGCCCCTACTGCTGCACAAATTAAACATGTAATTATAGAAGTAATTCTTGTAGTGAATAATGGACTTATAAAATGTTCTAGAATAAATACTACTATTATCATAGATGCTAATGGTAATATAGCTTTTTTTATTATATTTAGTAATTCTTTATATTCAAAATTCATATCTTTCTTTAATTTTCTTAATGATATAGTTAATGATAAACTTGTTCCGATCATTGTTGAAATAATAGCTCCATAGTATGGATAGATTCCAATTTTATCACATAGTATAATAAGAGGTATATCAAGAAGTGCATTTGTTATTAATCCTGTAAATGTACTTATATATATTGTTTTAAATTTATCTAGGCTTTGTAATGTAGTGTTTACTACCATATTAATATTTCCAAGCATTATAGAGTATGGAAGAAGTCTTAATATTATTCCACCATATTCACTAGCTCCATAGAATATATAATATACTTCATTTGCTAGTAAAGATATACCAATACTCATTGGAAGACCTATTACTATTACCATTGCGATTGATTTTATAAATTGATTGTTTATTGCTTTATAATCTTTTTTTACGTAGTTTGATGACATATGTGGAATTATATTTATAGTAAGACCGAATGTTATTGCGTTTACTATTAAGCATATTTTAGATGCCCATGTGGCCATTACACTTCCGATTGTTTCTGCTACTTTACCACTATATCCTAGGTATCCAAGTCCTCTAATTATAAGTGATAAATCAGTCATATTATAAAGGTCTGTAGTAATTGATACTATCATTAGAGGAATACTAAATGAAACTATTTTCTTTAATATTGTTTTATCTGATACTTTATCTTTTTGATTTTTAGATGGCATATTGAATTCTTTTTTGTTTTTGCGAATTTTGACATCTAAATAAATATACGCTGCTAAGCCAGCTATGAAGGCGCCAAATACTGCGATAGCAACTCCAATACTAGTTTTAGCATGGAATACATTTATTGCTAAGTAAGAGCCTACTAATATAAATGCAACTCTTACTACTTGTTCTATTACTTCTCCTATAGTACTTACTGTTATAAATTTTTGTCCTTGTAAGTATCCACGTTTTACTGCTAAATATGGAACTATTAACAAACAAAAAGAAATACTTCTAATAACTAATACTACATCTTCTATACTGTTACCAGTAGAATCTATATCTCCTATAAATATGTATGCAGCTTGTTTTGCAAAGATAAACATAAGTAAGAATAATAGAGTTGATAATACAACCATTATTTTATTTCCTATCTTAAATGTTCTTTCTTTTGCTTCATACATTTCAAGTGTATTATATTCACTTATAATTTTACTTATAGCATGAGGAATACCTATTGTACAAATATTTATTATTAAACTATATATAGTATATGCATAACTATATAAAGCACCACCAAGTTCACCTACTATAGCATAAAAAGGAATTACATATATAGCACCAAGAAACTTTATTATTAAAAATGAAAGTGATGCAAAAATAGTTCCTTCTATAAATGAATTTTTTTTCATACCTTCTCCTTATACAGTATCATTGCTGAAAAACAATATATTTGTTCATCACCAAATATTGAAACAGCAGTTCTAAACTGTATATCTATTATATCATAAGTTCCTGATATTAAAAATGCATTTACACTCCTTTCTAAGTCTTTTTCATGATTTTCATCTATTATTTTTACTTTTAACATTTTATTCACCAAGTATAATTTATCATATATAAAATAAAAATAATGTCGATTTAGACATTACTTTTTATTATTTTTAGTATCTTTTACTTTTTTTCTTATTTCTTCTAATTTAATTGTATTTGTTTTTTCTATATTACTTTCTGTATTATATTTATTTAAATAAAGTCCTAAAACAAATACATATGCAAGTCCATAGAACCATAATAGTAATATAACTATATTAGCAAGATTTCCATATATTATGTCATATTTAGCTATATTATTTATGTAATATGAGAATACATTTGTTAGTAATAACCATGTTATTGTTGTAAATAATGCTCCTTTTGTCATGTATTTACTTGGTATATTTTCATCTGGAGCAATTGTGTAAACTAACTTAATGAAGAAATATACGAATATTAATGATACTGGTACTTGTAATATAACATATATTGTATTTACTAATCTTTCATGTTTTGTTAAGAAATCTGTAAATGTTCCGATAAGTGCTAAAATTGATTTACCAAATAATGGAACTATTACTATGAATGCAAACAGTAAAACTATACATAGTGTTAATATTAAGGCTTTAATCATTCTTTTTAGATATGGAGCATTTTCTACTTCAAATATTGTATTACTTGCTAGTATTATTGCATGACATCCATTTGCTGATATTATAAGTCCAAATGCTAATGTTATTACCGAGCTTAATGTTATTTGATCAGTAAATATTGGTTGAACTAATTCTACAACTCCTGGAGGAAATGTTTCTGTTAAGAAATTTTGTATTATATCTATTGGTAAATTAAATTGTGTAAGGAAAAAGAATATTAATGTTAGCATTGGTATTAAAGCCAAAAAGAATGAGAATGCTAGGTTGCCCGGTAGTACTCCCAATTCTTTTCCAAAAACTAAATTATATATTTCTTTTATCTTTTCTTTCATTACATATTTCCTTTAGATTTTTTTATCATTGCAAGTGAATCATTTATAGCGTCATCTATAGTTGTTTGTTCATTAGTAATCATAGCATAACCAATTGATACACTATAATCTTTATTTGGCAATGATGAAATTAATTCACGATTTAATTTATGTATATATGAACCAACTTTCTTTTCATCATAACCTATTAGATAAATTATAAATTCATCTCCATCAGTTCTCATTATTTCTGAGTTATCTCTTTGTGTTTTGATTAATACACTAGCAACAGCTTTAATTTGATTATCTCCTGCTTCATGGCCATATTTATCATTTAATGTTTTTAATGAATTAATATCAATTACTACGATTGCTTGAGGATATACTTTATTAGAACTCCAGAAGTCAATATTATCATTTAAGTAATTTCTATTTTTTAAATTAGTCATCGCATCAAAATAATATAATCTATCTTCTTTTTTAGTCTTTTTAGTATATAATGCTTTTTTAACAATTCCATAAATTACAAATGAGATTATTAATAATGCTAATACTATCCAAATTAAATTACTCATTATAAAGTTAAATACTCTATTATTTTTTAGTGTTTCTATAACACCTACTACGCTTTCGTTTTTAACTTCATTAGAACTTAAAGTACTTAAATAGAAATCAAATAATTTATTAAATGCTTTATTTTCATTATTTAGTAAGAATGAGTTATTTAGTTTAACTTTATCAATGTATCTAATGCTATAATTTTTAAGATCACTATCTTTATAATAGTCATATACTTCTTTTTCTATGATTATTACTGAATTTTCATCTATATTTTTTAACATTGTTTTAACATTAGCATAGTCTTTTATTTCAAATAAGTTTTTGCTAGCCATGTTATATTTTAAGTTCATGCTTGATAGCATACTTACTTCACTATTTACTAAGTTATATAGTGAGTTAACTACTAAGTTGTTACTTACATGAGCAATTACTACATATTCAGTTGGGCCTAATGTTCTACTACTTGTATAATTATTATTTCCAAGTGAGTAGTAATTTAATACTAAATCAACTTTTTTATTATTTAAAGCATCACCTAATGCTTTAGTATCATTATATTTTATATATTTATATGTTACACCTGTCATATCAGCAAACTTTGATAAGTATGTATCTGTAAGACCTGTGAAGCTTCTTCTAATCATACCTTCATATGGAAGATTATCAATATATCCTACGATTAAATCATCATTTGTAATTGATTCTCTTTCTATTTCAGTATAATTTTTAGTTGTATAATATAAATTTAAGAAATATTCATTTATTTTTTTATTAGCTGTGTTTTCCCATCTATAATAGAATTTTCCAAAGATATTTGAAAGCATTTCATTATTTTCAGGTAAATCTAAACAATAGTAAGAATATAATCCATCCATATGAAATACTATTTCATAATCATTTTTTACTATTTGATCTAGATATTTATACATTGGGATGATCATATAGTCAACTGCGTTACTTGTATAGTCAGATTCTAATCCCTCAAATGTTGTATATGTTTTAATGTTAATATTTTGATATTCTGTTAAATTTCTTTCAATTATTTCTTTATCAGTACTAATTACACCTAATGTTTTATTAGATAAATCTGATAATTTACTAATACTATCTTTTTTTCCGATTACTACATAGTGATCTTTATAGATTACTATATCTTCTGAATCTGGTGAAGTCTTATTATTTAACTTAACATCAGTATTATTAGTTGTAGTTATATTTATTGAAAGACCTGTATTTTCTTTTAATGCTTTTAGATATTCATAATAAACTCCATCTCCGTTATCAGAGAATACTGGTAAATCTTTTTCTACATATATATCTAATGATTTATCTTTATTATCGTTTATCCATTTCTTTTCTGAATATGAATAATTATTTACTGTACTTGTAATATAATATAATGTTGCGAAAAAGCCAACGACTATAAATACAATTAATGTAAATATAATTATTATATTCTTTCTTTTTTTACTACTATTCTTCATATAATCACCAAACTACCTTCAAGCTATTTGCACTTTTAGAACCAAATACTGGGAAGTTTGTATTTTCTTCAGTACCTGAATAAGTTAAAATATATTGAACATCATAATATGTTAAATTCTTTTCACCTATTTTATCTAATGATTTAATAGCTAAATCTTCTGCAGTAGCTACTTTAATTGATTTTGTGAAGTTTATTGTTATATATACAATTTTTCCTTCATTAGTAACAGTTACTTTATCAATTTCTGTATTGTCTTTGTATAAGTCTTGTATGTCTTTTTCTAATGTTTTGCTTAATGGATAGTTCTCTATTCCATCTAATCTTTCACCATATTTTGATGAACTTGTTCCTGCATAGAAATATCTATAGAATAGAACTCCTATTGCTAAAAAACAAACTACTAAAATTCCTAGTAAAACCCATAACACCCTATTATCTTGATTACGTCTTACTTTTCCCATATTTTTTAAACACCTTCCTTGGCTTTATACATTATACTATATTTTATTCTATTTTTCCACTATTCCCATCATTTCGAACAATTTTGCTTGATTCCATATAGGAATATTTAACTCTATTGCTTTATCTCTTTTGCTTCCAGGAGCTTCTCCTACTAGTACTACATCAGTCTTTTTACTTACTGAATCACTTGTAAGTCCTCCGCGTTCTTCAATAAACTCTTTTATTTCATCACGACTAATATTATCAAATGAACCAGTTATTACGAATCTTTTATCTTTGAAGTTTTCATCTTCAATCATCTTTTTACCATTATATGTCATATTTACACCAAGATTTCTTAGTTCATTAATTTCTTCAATATTCTTTTCATCTTTAAAGTAGTTAACAATATTTATTGATAATGTTGGTCCGATATCTCTAATAGTTGCTAGTTCTTCTTCTGTCGCATCAATAAGTGAATCTATTGAAGTGTAGTACTTACATAATAATTTTGCTGTTTTTGCTCCAATACCATTTATACCTAGCGCAAATAATAATCTATCAAGTGAATTTTGTTTTGAATCTTCTATACTTTTTATGATTGCATCTACGCTTTTACTTCCATATCCTTCTAGTAATGTTATTTCTTCTTTGTGACTACTTAGTTTATAAATATCGCTAAACTTTTTAATGTATCCATAGTTGAAGAAGTCTTCCATAATTCTGTCTCCAAGTCCTAGAATATTCATAGCACCTCTTGATACAAAGTGAATTAATCCTTCTATTTTACGAGCTGGACAATGAATGTTTTCACAGAAGTAATCTACCATTCCATCTTTTTGTACTAAAGTGCTTCCACACATTGGACAATATTTAATCATTTCAAATGGTTTTTCTGTTCCATTTCTTCTTTTTAGTTCTACTCTATCAACCGCCGGAATTACATCTCCTGCTTTATAAATATAAACATAATCACCTACACGTATATCTTTTTCTATACAATAGTCTGCATTATGAAGTGTTGCTCTACTAATAGTACTTCCCATTACTCTTACTGGTTCAAGTACTGCATTTGGTGTAATTTGTCCAGTTCTACCTACTGTAAAAATTATATCAGTTAATTTAGTAAGTACATGTTCTGGTGGAAACTTATATGCTGTTGCCCATTTTGGTACTTTTGCAGTAAACCCTAATTCTTTTTGCTGTGCTATATCATTTACTTTAATAACAATACCATCTATTTCATATGGAAGAGTGTCTCTTTTTTCTGTCCACTCTTGAATGAAAGATAAAACCTCATCTATATTTTTACATAATCTAATATTTGGATTAACTACAAATCCTAATTTTTTCATATACATAAGAGTTTCATAATGAGTTTTAAATGGTGTTTCTGGATAATGATATAAGAAAACATCTAATCCTCTACTAGCAGCTACACTTGAATCTAATTGTCTAATTGAACCTGCTGCTGCATTTCTTGGATTTTGAAATACATTTTCACCTTTTTCTTTTTGACGTTCATTAAGTTTATTAAAACTCTTTTTACTCATGTAGATTTCGCCACGTATATCTAAATCTACTTTTTCTTTTAATACATGTGGAATTGATTTAATAGTTTTAACATTGTGAGTTATATCTTCTCCAACTACTCCATTACCACGAGTTGCTGCTCTTACAAATACTCCATCTTTATATTCAAGATTGAATGCTAAACCATCTATTTTAAGTTCACATACATATTCATGGTTAGGAAATACTTTAGATACTTTTTCGTCAAAATCACGAATCTCTTCTTCATTAAATACATTACCTAAACTCATCATTGGTACTCTATGAGTAACTTTTTCAAATTCAGAAATTACTTCTCCACCAATTTTTCTTGTAGGTGAATCTAATCTTACCCATTCTGGATGACTAGACTCTATTCTTATTAATTCTTGCATTAATCTATCATATTCAGCATCTTCTACGCTTGGTTTATCTAATGTATAATACTCATATGCATATTTATTTAAAAGATCGATTATTTCATTCATTCTGTCCATATAAATCACCTATTATTATTATATAACAATTAGTAAATTATATAAAGAAAAAATATTTCAGGCAATCAAAAACGACTATTTCTAGTCATTCTTTTTAGGTTTTAATGTTAACTTAGTTTCTTCACTTTCGCTTAAAGTTATCATAGGTGTTATTTGCATATCTTTAGTTTGTTCTATTATATAATTTTCATAACTAGAACATGCCTCTAATTTTGCTTTATGTTCAAGTAAAGCTCTTTTATGTTTTAATTTCCAATCATCGCTTAATAATGATAAATCTGATAATTGTTTTTTCCACATAGCACTATTTGCAGCTTCTGCTTCTTTTTGAGCTTCTTCAAATGTATCAAATACTTTGTCTACAGTTTGTGTGTAACTTGCATTTCCAGTGTAATCTCTAGTTGGTACTGTAGGTGTTTCATCGTATCTATATCCATCTTTTAGATATAATTTAAACCTTTCAAATTTTCTAAATGGAAATACTACCTCATGTGTTACTTTTGGTTCAGAACCATGATAATAACTTACTTTTGTATCAGCTACATAACATTTAGATACTATATATCCTTCAGTTATATCTTCAAATCCATTAATGTAACCACCACTAACTGTTAATTTTTCTACTGCATATTTAATTGGATAACCTTTTTCCATATATTCCTCCTATATAATATATAGTCATTATAATATATATTTAAATATTATGCGTTTATATTGTTTTTATCCATTCTTCTATTTCACTAAGTGGTGTTACTAGTTCATCACTATAACTTTCAAATACTATATTTTTTTCATTTTCTACTTTTGAGTTTGGACACATCTTTTTAATTTCTATTAATGTTTTTCCAAGCCATCCTGCATTTGTTGCGAATGGTATAACTCTTTTATTTGATAAATCATTTTCTTTTAGGAACGTTCTAATGACAGGACATTCTCTATACCACCATACTGGTGTTCCAATAATTATTGTATTGTAATCATCAAAATTAACATTAATATCTTGATATTCTCTTAAATGTTCACTGCTTTCTTTTCTTTGTTCTTCGTCTACTACTGTTTGATAGTCTTTACTATATGGAATTTTTGGTATAAGTTCTAAAATATCACAATTTAATTTGTCTTTAATTATATTTGCAATTTTCTTTGTATTTCCTGTGTATGAATAATATACTATTAATTTTTTGTTCATTTTGTTCTCCTGTTCCTTTATTACTTGATTTGTCCATCTTCTAAAGATGATACCATTTTGTGATTCAACACGATAACCAACGCTTATAATCATATCCAAATTATAGTAATCAGTTTAATACGTTTTACCATCTTTTGCAGTTGTCGCGAATTTTGCGATAACTGAATTATCTAGTTCTTCTTCCATAGCATTTTTAATATGTTGAAAAATAACAGATTTATCTCTACCAAAAATTAAGATATTTGGTCTAAAGATAGACATATTGTTTCATCCTTCATATTAACTTCTAGTTTCACACTTTGATTTTCAAATAATATTATTTCGTTTTTCATAATTTTGTCCTCCTATTATTATAGTTAGACACAACTTTATGAAACACTTCTTTTTTTATTAATTTTTAAGATAATTTATTATATTCTTCATCAGTTACTGGTTCACACCATTCATTAGATGTATTTTCTCCCGGAACTTCTACTGCTATATGGCTAAACCATGAATCTTTTTTAGCCCCGTGCCAATGTTTTACATTTGCTGGTATTGTTATTACTTTTCCAGGTTCAAGACTAACTGATTCTTTGCCTTCTTCTTGATACCAACCACTACCTGCAGTACAAACTAATATTTGACCTCCACCTTTAGAAGCATGATGAATGTGCCAATTGTTTCTACAAGATGGCTCAAATGTTACATTTACCATAAATACTGTTTCATTTGGATTAGTAAGTGGATTTAAATAACTTTTACCTATAAAATATTGTGCATAATTTACATTTTCTTCTCCTAAACCAAATACATTTTCTTTATCAAATTCTTCTTTATTCATCTTTGTATACCTCCTTAGCTAAATTAAATACTGCCCAACCTTTTGGCCAACCAGTGTAAAATGCTGTATGTGTTATGATGCCAGCCATTTCTTCTTTAGTGACACCATTCTTTTTAGCATTCTCTAAATGATATTTTAATGAACTATCAGTTACACCTGAAGACATTAATGCTACTACTGTAATAATACATCTAGTTTTTAATTCAATTGAATTATCATTCCAGTTTTCACCAAAAAGAATATCATCATTATAATGTGCGAATGCAGGAGCAAAATCTCCAAGTGCATCTCTTCCAGCAGTTTGTTTTATCATTCTAACCATCCCTTTATTTCTTCTTCATCTATTCTATTTAATGTTTTACCACTAACAAAATTAATATTTGGATATTTCTCTTTCATATGTTTTAAGCTTCCAACTACTGTTGAGCCACCTGAAGTTACATATACATAAACATTTTTATTTGTTAAATCATTTTCTTTTAAGAAAGTTCTAATGACAGGACATTCTCTATACCACCGTGGACTTATTTTTGGAAACCTGTTTTTAAAAAAGTAGTACATTATCCTACTAGAATAATTATACTACTTTTTTTATTATTTTAACATACCTGCTGCTATGTTGATATATATAAAAAAATTAATGTAAATATAAACCAAATAAAGTAAATATTTGTTTAGATTTAAATGAAAACTTTGATATAATTAATTACAGAGGTTGATATATAATGAATGAATGGAAAAATTTTAAAGAAGGTAAATGGTGTGATGAAATTAACGTAAGTGACTTCATCAAAAACAACTACAAACCATATACTGATGATGAATCATTTTTAGTAGGACCTACTGAAAAAACAAAAAGAGTGTTAAAGGTATATGAAGATGTCTGCAAAGAAGAAGTAAAAAAACATGTGATTGATATTGATGTTGATACTCCAGCAGGAATAAATGTATTCAAACCTGGATATATTTCTGAAGATGATGATGTAATCGTTGGTTTACAAACAGATATGTTATGTAAAAGATGTATCGTTCCAAAAGGTGGACTAGCAATGGTTTACCAAGAATTAGATGCATATGGTTACAAAATGAATGAACAATTAGATAAGTTCATGAAAACAAACTTAGTTAAAACTCACAATGATGGTGTATTCGATGCATATACAAAAGAAATAAAAACAGCAAGACACGTTAAATTATTAACAGGTCTTCCAGATGCATATGGTCGTGGAAGAATCATTGGCGACTATAGAAGAATTGCCTTATATGGTATTGATAGATTAATGGAAGAAAAGTTGAATGATTGGGAACATATGAAAATTTCAATTATGGATGATGAAACTATTCGTTTACGTGAAGAAATATCAATGCAATATAGAGCATTAAAAGAAATTAAAGAAATGGCTGCAAGCTATGGATTTGATATTTCAAAACCAGCAACTAATGCTAAAGAAGCAGTTCAATGGACATATTTCGGTTACTTAGCTGCTATAAAAGAAAACAATGGTGCAGCAATGTCTTTAGGAAGAGTAGATGCTTTCTTTGATATCTATTTTGAAAGAGATTTCGAAAATGGAACATTAACTGAAGAAGAAGCTCAAGAAATAATTGATCAATTTGTAATTAAATTAAGAGCTGCAAGACACTTAAGAACCCCTGAATATGATGAATTATTCTCAGGAGATCCAACATGGGTAACATGTTCACTAGGAGGTATGACAGAAGATGGAAGAACATTAGTAAACAAAACATCATTCCGTATTGTTCATACATTAGAAAATCTTGAAAGTGCACCAGAACCAAATATGACAATTTTATGGGCACAAGATTTACCAGAAGCTTGGAAGAAATATTGTTCAAGTGTAAGTATCGCAACAGATTCTATCCAATATGAAAATGATGATGTTATGCGTCCATCAATGGGTAATGACTATGCTATCGCATGCTGTGTATCATCTATGAGAATTGGAAAAGATATGCAATTTTTTGGAGCTCGTTGTAACTTAGCTAAAGCCTTACTATACTCAATTAATGGTGGTATAGATGAAGTTAAACGTCAATTAGTAATTCCTGGATTTGAAAAAATGACAGATGAATACTTAGATTATGAAAAAGTAAAAGAAAGTTACTGGAAAATGTTAAAAGAAGTAGCAAGAATCTATAGTGATGCAATGAACATTATCCACTACATGCATGATAAATATGCATATGAAGCTGGTCAAATGGCTTTACATGATACATATGTAAACAGATTAATGGCTTATGGTGTAGCCGGATTCTCAGTAGCCGTTGACTCATTATCAGCAATCAAATATGCTAAAGTAAAACCAATCAGAGATGAAGATGGAATTACAGTAGATTTTGAAATTGAAGGAGATTATCCAAAATATGGTAATGATGATGATAGAGTTGATGAAATTGGAAAAGAATTATTAGACAAAGTTTATGAAGAATTATCTTCACATCCATGCTATAGAAATGCACATCCAACATTATCTGTATTAACAATTACATCAAACGTTGTATATGGTCAAAATACAGGAGCAACTCCAGATGGAAGAAAAGCAGGTGTACCTTTTGCACCAGGAGCAAACCCAATGCATGGAAGAGACGCTAATGGAGCAATCGCATCATTAAACTCTGTTGCTAAATTAGACTGGGAAAACTGCTGTAGAGATGGTATTTCAAATACATTCTCAATAGTTCCAAATTCATTAGGTGCAACAGAAGAAGAAAGAACATCTAACTTAGTACAATTAATGGATGGATACTTTGGACAAGGCGCACATCACTTAAATGTAAATGTTCTAAATAGAAAAACTTTAATTGATGCAATGAACAACCCAGAAAAATACCCATTACTAACAATAAGAGTATCTGGATATGCAGTAAGATTTAATAAATTAACAAGAAAACAACAAGAAGAAGTAATCTCAAGAACATTCCACGAGAAAATGTAATTATGAATGGTTCAATAAAACAAATAGAAACATTCGGCCTTGTTGATGGACCAGGTATTCGTACTGTGGTCTTTCTTAATGGATGTAACTTAAGATGTAAATTCTGTCATAATCCAGAAATGTGGATAAATAAAGAAAATAATTATACATCAGATGATCTAGTAAAAAAAATATTACGTAATAAACCATACTTTAAAAATAATGGAGGAGTAACATTCTCAGGAGGAGAACCATTACTTCAATATAATTTTTTAGTAGACTGCTGTAAAAAATTAAAAAAAGAAAATATTCATATTGCAATAGATACAGCAGGAGCTGGAAATGGTAACTATAAAGAACTACTTGATAATATAGACATGGTCCTATTAGATATAAAACATATTACAAAAGAAGGATACTTTGATATAACTCAAACAAACTATTTAGATAAATTCTTTGAATTTGTAGAACAACTAAATAAAACCAACGTAGAAGTTTGGATAAGACAAGTAATAATTCCGGAAGTAAATGATAATTTAGAATATATGAATGACCTAGCGAAATTCATTAATAAATATATTAAGAATGTTACAAGAGTTGACTTCTTACCATTCCATATATTAGGAAATACAAAGTATGAAGAATTAGGTATTAAAAACCCATATAAAGATAAAGAAGCAATGGATAAAGAAAAGTGTGATAAATTACATGAATATTTCTTAGAACAACTAATCGAGTAGAGAAAATCTACAATAATTTGTAAATTTTTCCCTCTCACACCACCAGTACATACCATTCGGTATACGGCGGTTCAATTTATATTAAAGTATGTACTTTTAAGTAAAGGTTTAGTGGCATCGCTAGACCTTTTTGTTTTAGCCTTTTGTTCGTTATGTAAATACTTACAAATAACGATAAATTCCAATAACTTTTCCTAGAATAAGCTGCTGCTTTTGCTTGTTTTATATCAGCTCCAAGTTTAATCAATGCCGATATTTTTTTACTAGCTATTTTCCATTGTTTCCATATAATACATCTTATTCTTCGCCTTAGATGTTCTCCTATTTTAGTCATGTTTGTTGTCCACCATAACTTAATTTAACTTAGTTATTCTATCTTCTAAACTTTTACTCCAACTTCTTTTTGTTTATTGTTTTATTTTTCGTTTAAATTTATTAATAGATTTTAAATGTGGTTCTGGTTTAATTTTACCTGTCTTTGTATAGTAAAACCCAAAACCAAGATATTTTATTTCATTTGAGCTTGCAGCTTTACTCTTTTCTACGTTTACTTTTAAGCCTAGTTTCTTTTCTATAAATCTTGTTATGCTTTCCACAACTCGGTTTGTTGCTTTTTCACTTTGCACTACAATTATGCAGTCATCTGCATACATTGTAAATCTTAAGCCTCTCTTTTCAAGTTCTTCATCAAGTTCATTTAACATGATATTTGATAATAGTGGTGTTCCTACTTTAGTTAGGCTAACAACTCCATTTTCTATTACTCCACTTACTAGATATTTTCTTATTAATGATACTAACTCTCCATCATGTATTGTTTTCATAATTATTGATATTAGTTTGTCATGGCATACTGTATCAAAGAACTTTTGTAGATCTATATCTACTATCCAAGTATATCTATCATTAAATTCAAGCAAATTAATTATAGCTATTTCACATGAGCGATTTGGTCTAAAACCATAACTAGTTTCGCTAAATTGCTTTTCATATATTGGTGATAGCACTTGAATTATTGATTGTTGTATTACCCTATCAACAACAGTTGGTATTCCAAGACTTCGTTTATCGCCATTTTCTTTTGGTATATAAACTCTTCTGATTGGACTTGTTTTATACTTTCTTCTTCGAATTTGTTCTTTCCTTTCTAATTTCAACATTATTCAATTAATCTTTTGAGACATTTTCTATACATACGATTTATATTTAGTCTTTTATTTATTCTGATTTTTGATTAACATAATTTCAGTGTACTTAAACACTTTTAAATTGTATAAAGGCATTTAAAATTGTGTTATTTTCTATATTTTTAATAGGTAGTTTTATTTTTTTTATTATAGCACACTCACTCTGCTTATTATCTATATTATATAAGAATAGGATTAATAAGTTAATTATGCGATTAGTTTATGAAGAATTTAATAAGTTAAAATAGTTAAATGTGTAAATATGTGAATAGCAAATTAAAAAGCAAAACTTAAACGTCTTGCCTTTTTAGTTTATAGAAAGTTCTACATACTCTTTTATCCATTCTTCTAGTTTAGTCGCATCTTGATATTTATCAAAATCATCATCAGAGTTAGGATCTAGGTATGTTACTATCTTACCATCTTTTATAATGATTATTGATGGTGCATATTTTATTTTTTTATAAAACTCAGTATTTTTGAATTCTTCAAAACTAATTGAAAGAAAATCCATTTTATATTTACTCATAAATTCTTTAAATACATCTTCACAAGGAATACTAAACGCACAATAATTATTATATGTATATAAAATATAATTTTCATTATCTAACTTAGATAAGTCATTGCTTTTAACTTTTATAAATTCACCAGTATTATAATATTTTTTATCTAAAGAGAACTTCTCTATAGTTTTATTACATCCTGTAGTAAAAATTATTAACATGCAAATTATTAAATAGTATATTTTTTTCATTATTTTATTTCTGTTAAATTATCAAAATCTATATCATGATAATTTACTTTCCAAAAATCATATGTTGTTTTGTTGTTTTCTTCTTTTTTGATTTGTACATTATTTTTACCATTATAATACCAATATCCACCTATATTATATATTTTGTTTGCATCCCATCCAAGTGATACTAATAGATTCTTTGTCATGCCAGCGTATCCTCCGCCACCACACATTAAGAATATATTTTTTTCTTTTGGGAATAAATATTCTAATATTTCCATAGATTCTTTATAGTTAGCTTTATAAGTTCCATCTTCTTGTTCTGTGAATAATGTTTTACCAGTATAACTTTTTCCTACTGCTTCAGGTAGCCCTTTTACTTCTGTTAAATATGGATATGGTACAACTTCAAATCCTTTTACTGTTCCTGAAAGATGTGAGTCACCACCTATTGCTTCATAGTTTCCTGGATCTACTAACATTCTCATATCTCTATACATAGAATCACTACGGTTTAAATATTTGTCTATTGTTTCTTCGTTGATATTTTTATCTATTCCGAATTGTCCTCTTTCTCCACCTGTTACTTCTGGAGTTGGTAGTTTAGTTAATCTTTCGCCTGAAAAAGTTTTATTTAGTACTATTCCAAGTAATAAACCAACTAGTAAACTCGCAACTATTGATATTGTTATTTTTAAATTATTTTTCATGTTTTCCTCCTCATGTATTAAATTTAACATATCAATATTATAATTCATATAACTTTAAAGTTGAGTTAACTAAACAATAAGTTTAGTTTTCATTTTGATTAAAAATACATACCCGTTATGATCTTTAAAATAATCTTCTATACGTTCGATTGCTTTATTAACGTCATCAACTCTTTCAACGTCTGCGTGATTACTTATGAACGCATCTCCTCCAGCATTTATTATTTGATAGTTTTTATTATATTCTATTGAATATACATAATCTTCACCATCAAGCGTGCAGTTTAATTCATATTTTCCAACTACTGTATTATCTCTCATTCTATCATTATCTATACAAATGCTATTATAAGTATTCCAAATACTTTTAATATTTTAATAATAATTCCCGCTAACTTTTCAGTATTACTTACTTTTTTAACTATAATACTATTTAAATCATTACTGACTAGTTCATCCAAACTTACTTTAAAAATATTTGATAATGTTTTAACTTGTGTAATATCTGGTGAAGTTTCTTCAAGTTCCCACTTAGATATTGTTTGTCTAGTAATACCTACTTTCTCAGCTAGTTCTTCTTGTGACATATTGTTTTTCTTTCTTAATGTCATTATTTTATTTCCTAAATTAATATTATTTCTCCTTTTCAATATAATAATACTTTTTTATATCAAAAATATCTATCAATTATAGTATGAACTTTCGCAATTATTGTTAACATTTGATTAACAATTTTTTTGATAAATTAATTTCATGTCCGTTGCCTATCAAGCTACAAACTTTGTGGGGTTATACAAAAAAAGCCAATCATAACTGACTGACTTATTATTTACTATGGAGCAATGACTTGGGTCATTTACGAAAAAATAGAAACAAGCAATTGATTAAATCAATCCAACAATAGTGTAGCAATTTTTTAATATCTGTATAAAATTTTATGCTAGTATTACCTTATATTTAATTTAAATTATTTTAATTATATATTCTTGTTATATTAATTCTTTATATTATATTAAATATGACAAAATCATCCCCCCCTGATGGACATTTTCATCACCCTGTGAAATCCATAAAAATTAGTTATATTTCAAACTAATCTTTATTCTAATTAACTAGAAAGGATATTTTTGTTTTTATAGTTTGCCCAGCATTACTTGTTGCTGTTACTAAAATGTCTGTTCCATATCTTTCAAAGTCGTTTCCTTCACCAGATAATTCACTCCTAGTATTAGTATAAATTTTACCTTTATATTTTTGATTAGAGCCATCAGCAGGTGTAATTTTCCAATCTTTAACTATTGATTTTGTTGCTGTTATTTTATAACTTTTGCCGTTTGTTCCTGTTAAAGATTGATCTTCTTGATAAACAGTACCATTAAAATTTAATACTAAATCGGCTTCATACTGAATACTCGCAGTAGCACTCTTACCACTAGGTGTTGTAGCAGTAACAGTAAATGTTGCACCTTTTGCACAATTTCTATTATACATTTCCAAAGAACCACCTTTACTTGGTTTTGCTTTAGCAGTAATAACTCCGGTGCTTGCATTAATTGTCATACAAGCATCACTATTAATTGAATATGTAACATTACCACTTACATTT
>CAVDFY010000040.1:0-5080 GCA_963607925.1 bacterium | reverse complement strand
TGAACCTACTGGTAACTTAGATTCTACTAATTCAGTTCAAGTATTTGAAATACTTAAGAGTATTTCTAAAGATAGATTAGTAATTGTAGTTAGTCATGATATAGAATATGCATATAAATATGCTGATAGAGTTATTGAGATTGAAGATGGGAATATAGTTAAAGATAATACTATAAATCAAATACAAGAAATTAATAGTGAAATTAAAATTATTAAACCAAGATTATCATTCTTTAATGCTATTAAGTTTTCATCATTGAATTTAAGAAAGAAAACATTTAGATTAATAATTGTTTTAATAATATTATCTGTGACTCTTGCATTATTTGGGTACTCTTATTTAATGAGTGATATTGATATTATTAATACTCATGTTAAAACAATGATAGATAATAATGAAACTGAAATGACTCTTGTTAAAAAAATACCTGGTAAAAATCTTAGTGATATAAATCCTGTGCTCAATATAATTATATATCTAAAGATTTATTTTATAGTGTTAAACCAATAGTATTTAATCCTACTGTTATATTATATATTTCAGTAATTATATTTGTTGTAGTAAGTATATCAAGTTTAATACCATTAATTAAAATATCTAGAAGTAAGGTTATTGATATTATATATAGTAAATAATAAAAGAGAGTTTTAAAAACTCTTTTTATATGCTATAATTCTTAACTGAAAGAAGAGGTGAGTCGCTAGGCTGTATTCCTAGTGGATGTATGGATTATAAAGATATAAATACTTATGATTATCCTTTAGATGAATCTTTAATAGCGCAAGTTCCTATTAAAGAACGCGATCATTCTAAACTTTTAGTGGTAAATAAGTATGATGGAAAATACAAAGATGAAATATTTTATAATATTAAGAATTATCTTCATGAAGGAGATACATTAGTTCTTAATAATACTAAAGTATTACCTAGTAGAATTATTGGGTATAAAGAAGAAACTAATGCTAAGATTGAAGTATTGTTACTTAAAGAATTAGAAAGTAATATATGGGAGTGTCTTGTTAGACCTCAAAAGAGAGTACACATAGGTACTATTATTAAGTTTGATGATGAGTTTAAATGTGAAGTAGTAGAGGTATTTAAAGATGGTATTACTCATGTTAAATTAGTTTATAGTGGTATACTAGTAGAACATTTAGATAAAGTTGGAGCTATGCCACTTCCACCTTATATTCATGAAAAACTTAAAGATAATAGTCGTTACAATACAGTGTATGCTAAAAGAGAGGGCAGTGCTGCTGCTCCTACTGCTGGACTTCATTTTACTAAAGAATTATTAAGTGAACTTGAACAAATGGGAGTAAATATATTATATGTAACACTTAACGTTGGTCTTGGAACATTTAGGCCAGTTAGTGAAATTGACATAACTCATCATGATATGCATAGTGAAAAGTATGAAATAACTGAAGAAGTTGCTGATAAACTAAATGAATGTAAGAAAAATGGTAAGAGAATTATATGTGTTGGTACTACTAGTCTTAGAACTTTAGAAGCTAATATATCTAAATATGGAGAGTTTAAGGCTACAATTGAAGAAACTGGTATATTTATATATCCTCCATATGAATTTAAGTCAGCAGATGCTTTAATTACTAATTTTCATTTACCTAAGAGTACACTTGTTATGTTAGTTTCTGCTTTTAGTAGTGTAGATATAATTAAGAATGCTTATATGCATGCACAAAATGAAAAGTATAAATTCTTTAGTTTTGGAGATGCTATGTTTTTAACTAATGAGGAGGTTAAGTAATGGATTTAAAATTTAAATTAATAAAAGAATCATCTTGTGGAGCTAGACTTGGAGAATTTGAGACTCGATGGGGAAAACATAAAACGCCTATGTTTATGCCAGTAGGTACTCAGGCTACAGTTAAGACACTAAGTCCTGAAGAACTTAAAGATGCTGGTGCTGATATAATACTATCAAATACATATCATTTATGGCTAAGACCTGGAGAAGATGTAGTTGATAATGCTGGTGGTCTTCATGAATTTATGAATTATAAGACTGGACCAATTCTAACTGATTGTGGTGGATTTCAAGTATTTAGTTTAGCTAAACCAAAAGATATAAGTGAAGAAGGAGTTAAATTTAAAAGTCATATAGATGGAGCTAATTTATTCTTAACACCTGAAAAAAGTATTGAAATACAAAATAAACTTCATTCTGATATAATGATGAGTTTTGATGAATGTCCTCCTTATCCTGTAACACATGAATATATGAAAAATAGTATTGAAAGAACTCTTAGATGGATGAAGAGAAGTAAAGATGCTCATAGAGATCCAGAACATCAAGCGTTATTTGGTATAGTTCAAGGTGGAGAGTTTGAAGATCTTCGTAAGTTTTCTGCGATAGAAACTGCTAAAATGGATTTTGATGGATATAGTGTAGGCGGTGTTTCAGTTGGAGAAGACGAAGAAACTAAACTTAAGATGATAGAGTATGCTACTCCATATTTACCTAAAGATAAGATTCGTTATTTAATGGGTGTTGGTGAACCAATAGATTTAATTGATGGAGTTATTCGTGGTATAGATATATTTGACTGTGTACTTCCTACTAGACTTGCTAGACACGGTAATGCGTTAACTAGAAACGGAAGAACTAATTTAAGAAATGCTAAATTCAAAATGGATTTAAGCCCAATCGAAGAAGAATGCGATTGTTATGCTTGTAAACATTATACTAAATCATATATTAGACATTTATTAGTAGCTGATGAAACATTTGGTCAAAGACTTATTTCAATTCATAATATAAGATTCTTAACTAAATTAATGGAAGATATAAGACTTCATATAGAAAAAGATGACTTACTTGAATTTAGAGAAGAATTTGTAAGTAAATACAAGAAAAAGTAAGAGTAATAAATAGGCTCTTATTTTTTTGTTACTCCAATGATACCACCTGTTATAGATGATAATATTAAAGATAAATAATATACTAAAGCCCCAAAAGAATATTTTGAGATAAATAGAGTTATTAGAGAAAATAAAATACAAATAGAAGCTCCAACTATAAAACCATTTAAGTATCCTTTTGATCTTTCAAGTGATGAAGTTTTAAAACCTAGTATAAAGAATAGAAGCAGGATAATTATATAGTTTATTATGCTTACTGTGTTATAACTAAGAATTTCTAAATAATAAATTAAAGATATAATTAAAAGATATATTAAGAATAGTATTAAAAATAGAGATATACTTTTTAAATAATTAATAATTTTGTTCATTTTATCACCTAATTAAGTATATTTATGATTAAAAAATATATGAATTAAACATAATAATAGTAGGTGATATATATGGATTTAGTAATGGTAATAATTAGAACTGTATTTTTCTATGTATTTGTACTTATTATTTTTAGATTTATGGGTAAACGTGAGATAGGAGAGTTATCTATACAAGATTTAGTAGTTAGTTTATTAATTGCTGAGCTAGTTGCGATTAGTATTGAAAACTATAAAGATTCTATGCTACTTACTGTAATACCAATACTTATACTTTTATTTTTTGAAATAGCTGCTGGATATTTGTCTTTAAGATTTAATAAGTTTAGAAATATTATGGATGGTAAACCAGCTCTTATAATAAATAGAGGAATAATAAACTATAAAGAGATGATGAAACAAAGATATTCTTTAGATGATTTATTATTAGAACTTAGAAATAATAATATTAAGAATCTTAAAGATGTAGAGTATGCTGTACTTGAGAATAGTGGAAAACTCAATGTATTTAAATATAATTTTTTAGGTTTTGATTCTGCGAATCCATTTCCTTTAATATTAGATGGTGTTGTTCAAAAGGATACATTATGTTATATAGATAAAGATGAAAAGTGGTTACATGATTATTTAAGATATAATGACCTAAAAAAGGAAGATGTATTTTATGCATTTTATAAGAATAATAAGATTTATGTTATTAAGAGAAATGAATTAATTAGATAGTACTTTCTTTATTTCTTTTGCATAAAGGTATGTACTTAGAAGTAGGTTAATTATTATTGATAATATAAGAGAATACATACCTATTTTAAGTAGTGATAAAGTAGCTATAGAAATGAGTCTTACGATTGAAGATGTGATTGTACATTTCATAGCACTTTTAGATTTGCCAAGAGCTTGAAGTGCATTTATAAGTGGATACTCAATATAAAATAATATAGTAAATGGACTTAATAGTCTTATATAATCTAAACCTAGTGTTGTGTGATATAAAATATTTAAAAAGAACGTCGGAAATAAAGTTATTATAAGAGTAGATAGTCCACCTATAGAGCATGAGATTAAAACTATTTGTTTTATTCTTTTTTTACACATTTCATTATTGCCTAAACTATAATATTTAGATAACTCTGGTACTAATGATGTAGCCATATTTTGAGTAAAAAATTGTGGCATTAATAAAAGAGATATAGCATAAGCGTTTATAACTCCATATTCATAGACTATAAAGTCTTTAGAGTAACCCGCGTACATAAGAACATTTGTAAGAATTATTGGTTCTAGAAAATAAGAAATTGACCCTATTATTTTGCTTGAAGTAGAAGGCACACATATATCCATTACTTTTTTTATATCATTTTTATTAAAATCATTTATAGATGGTCTTATATTTTTAGGAAAGAAATGCATCATTACTAGTTGTGAAACTACTTCACCAGCTGCGTTTACTAAAATTATGAAACTGATCGCATGTATTAAACTAATACTTAAAAATTTATTTATAAATAGTGTTATAAGTATTAGTCTTGCGACTTGTTCAATGAAGTTAGATAACATATATGGAAACATATTTTGTTTTCCCCAAAAGTATCCCTTTATAATTGAAGAAATGCTTATGAATGGAGTTACTAGTGAAAGACATATTATTGGAAAATATAATGATTCATTTTTAAGAAGTGTGCTTAGTGTTGGAGCTAGTAATATAGTTATTCCTATTATAAAAATATTAATTATTATTGAAAGAGGAATAATTGATGTAAAAAGTGTTTTTGTTCTTGAACTTTTTTCTGATATTATTTTTGATAATGCGGTAGGGTAAGAT
>CAVDFY010000039.1:1486-14788 GCA_963607925.1 bacterium | reverse complement strand
CAATATACTTCCTTAATTCTTCTTTCATAATTTCCTCTTTAGGTAATTATAACATAAATGTCACTTATTAAGCGACCAAATAAATACTAGAAAATATTATTATTAAAGAGAAAGAGGGAGATATAATGAAAAATAAAATGAGAAATAATGAAATGGATGTGGTATTTCTACTTGATAGAAGTGGCTCTATGGGTGGAATAGAAAAGGACACTATTGGTGGATATAATAGTTATATTGATTCACAAAGAGGTAAAAATGTAAAAGTGACAACTATATTATTCGATGATAAATATGAAGTTTTACATAATAGAGAAGATGTTGATAACATCAAGAAACTAACTGATAAAGAATATTATGTAAGGGGATGCACTGCGCTACTTGATGCGATAGGTAAAACTATAAGAGAAATGGAAGATAAAGATCCTAATAGAGTAATGTTTATTATTACAACAGATGGTTATGAAAACGCATCAACAAAATATAATAAATCACAAATAAAAGAATTAATTAGTGCACATAAAGATTGGAAATTTATGTATATTGGTGCAGATATAGATTCATATAGTGAAGGAAGAAGTATAGGCATAGATGATTCATTTATAGCTAATTATGAAAAAAGTGAAAAAGGAGTAAGAAAACTATATAAAGCTGTAAGCAAATTAAGCTGTATATTTTATGATGAAGATGAAATAGATGGAAGTTGGAAAAATGAATTAGAATAAGTAGAAAGATACTACCAATTATGCTAAAATATAAGCATAGAGAGGTAGAATATGAAATTGTTTAAAAAAGCTATTTTAGTAGTTCATGGTTTTGCTGGTGGAGTATATGATCAAGAATACTTAACTCATAGATTAGAACTAATTAATAATTATGATGTATTTACTTTTACTTTACCAGGTCATGATGGAGATTTTAAAAAGAAGATAACTTATAAAGATTGGATTAAAAAAGTAGATAGTGAAATGGAATTTTTAATATCTCATGGATATGAAACAATATATGTTATAGGTCACTCTATGGGTGGAGTATTAGCATCTTATATTACTGCAAAGTATCCACAAGTTAAAAAGTTAGTTTTAGTAGCACCTGCTTTTAGAATATCTGGCTTTGAAGAAGAGAAGTTTAATATGAGCACAGCTCTTACTTCAACACCTAAAATATTTGAAGAATATGGAGTTCAACTAGTAACAAATAGATTATTAAAGTTACCAGCTAACTGTTATATAGAATTTTTTAAAATAGTAAAAGAACTTCAAGAAAATGTTAAAAATGTTAAGGTACCAACACTTATATTTAGAGGAACAAAAGATTTTATAGTTCCACAAGAATCAGTTGATTACGTATATGAAAGTGTACAAAATAGATACAAAAAGATTGTTATGTTAGAAAAAACTACACATGATGTATTTAGAGAAAACAAAAAAGGACAAGCAACTGACTTAATAATTAAATTCTTTAAAAATTATAAAAGTATTGAGAGTTTTCCAAATGGTATAACAGCACCAGACTTGGAGGACAAATGAAAAGAATAGTAAAATATTTAGTATTAGTAATATTAACTATATCTTTTTCATTTCTAAATATTAAAGCAGACTCAACATATGAAATTACTTCTTATGATGTAAATATAGTAGTAAATGAAAATAACAAATTAGAGATAGTAGAAACAATAGATACTAATTTCAAAAGTGAAAAACATGGTATCATAAGAACAATACCAACTAAAAATAATATTTATAGAGCAGATGGTACTTCACAAGTTAGTAAGTCTAGAATAAAAATAAATAGTATTAGTGATGATTATACTATGCAAAGAGTAAATGGGGATTATTCTATTAAAATAGGAAAATCTAATAAAACTCTTATTGGTAAACAAAGATATGTAATTGATTATGATTACTTTTTAAGAAAAGATAATAGTGATACATATGATGAACTTTATTACAACATAATAGGTACAGAATGGGATACGATTATAGATAGAGTAACATTTAAAATAACTATGCCAAAAGAGTTCGATGCAAGTGAGATAGGGTTTTCAGTAGGTAGATATGGATCATCAGGGTATCCTGAAGGATATTTAACATATGATGTAGATGGAACAACAATAACAGGCTCTTATAATTATATATTAAATAGTTATGAAGGCATAACTATAAGAATACAACTTCCAGAAGGGTATTTCACAGTTGATAATAGTATTTCAACTGAAGTAATAGTAATAATTGCAGTAACATTAGTTTTATTAATACTTGCTACATATGTTTGGATTAAATATTGTAAAGAAAATGACCCAGTAGTAGAAACAGTAGAATTTTATCCACCTGAAGGAATGAACTCTTTAGATGTTGCTTATATTTATAAAGGTAATGTTGATAATAAAGATGTTATATCGTTACTAATTATATTAGCAAATAAAGGTTATGTAAAAATAGGTGAACATAAAGAAAGAGGGCTACTTAAACCAACTGGATTTAAAATAACAAAATTAAAAGAATATGACGGAAACGATGAAAACGAAGAAATATTCATGAGAGATTTATTTGATTGTAAAAAGAATAAATCAGGGTTAATCGATCAAGTTACAAATGACGACCTAGAAGACGAATTTTATAAAACAATAGATAGATTAAAAGCAAGAGTAACTTCTAGTACAAATAGAAATAGAATATTTGCTAAAAATAGTTATTGCAAATGGTTGTTTGTAATAATGTTAGCTATATATTATGTAAATACTTTAATTCCTACATATATTTATAGTGATGATCTTACACAATTTGTATTCTTTTTTGGAACACTTGTAATTTCATTAACATATTTCTTTATCATATCTTATAATGTTTCTGGAAACAAAATGTATATGTTATTAGCAATAATCTTTTTTCTACCAATAACGATAGGAATAATGATATCAAGTATAGAGCAAGCAATGGTAGATGATTACTTCTATGTGATATCTATAGGAATAGGAATAGTTTCAATACTTTCAATTCTATACTTTAGAAAATGTTCTGAACAAAGAACAAAACTTGGAAAAGAATTATATGGAAAAATATTAGGCTTTAAGAGGTTCTTAGAAACAGCAGAAAAAGACAAATTAGAAGCTTTAGTAGCAGAAGATCCAGAATATTTCTATAATATTTTACCTTATACTTATGTATTTGGAATATCTGATAAGTGGATTAAGAAATTTGAAAGTATAGCATTCAGAAATCCAGAATGGTACGATACAACTGATCCATTTGACTATTATAGATTTAATAGATTTATGAATTCAACAATAAGATCTGCAAATAGAAGTATGACATCACGTCCTCAAGAATATTCAGGAGGTAGTGGTGGAGGATTCTCAGGAGGAGGTTTCTCTGGTGGAGGATTCTCAGGAGGCGGCTCCGGTGGTGGAGGCGGAAGCTCTTGGTAATATAAACTCATCTTATGATGAGTTTTATTTTGATTATATGTTATAATCAAATAAAGGAAGTGATATTATGATTAATTACTTATTTAGTGGAATTGATAAAATAAATGGATTTACTAAAGAACAAGCTTCATCTTTAAAGAAAGACATAAAAGATAATAGTGTTATTACTTTTATAGCATCAGACTTTAATAACACCGAAAAAACAGATACAAATAAAAAACTACTAATTGACGCATTTAATAATATAGGTATTAATTTTAAATGTGAATATCTTGTTGATAAAAGAGTATCAAAGGGCGAGGCAAAAGAATTATTAAATAAATCAGATATAGTTTTTCTTATGGGCGGAGATACCTATAAAGAAATGCAAAGTATAAATGAATATGGCATTAAAGAAAATATTATAAGTAGAGCATTAATCATAGGTGTTTCAGCAGGAAGTCTAAATCAAAGTAAAAATGTTGTTTATTTAGATGAATATCAAGATTATAAACTAGTAAAATATGAAGGTTTAGGTTTAGTAGACTTTAATATTTATCCACACTTAGATTTCAAAAACATTGATTTTCTAAAAGAAGTATTCACTGTAAGTAATGATACACCATTAATCGCACTTCCAAACGAATCTTTTATTAGATGCGAAAATGGAAATATTGAATATTTTGGTGACTATTATAATGTAGAAAACAGTACCATAGATATAAAAGGCCATGATTATGAAAAAATAAATCATACCGGAACAATTCCTTTAGAGACAGAAAGATTAACTTTTAGAAAAACTTCTAATGAAGATATAGATGAATTCTTCTTTATAGAATTAAATCCTAAACTAAGAAAGTATTTAGGTCCTACAAAACTAGGAAATAACCTAATTAAAAATAGAGAATATTTTGATGAATCAAAGTATGAAAATAAAGATTTCTATAGATGGACTATAGTAAAAAAAGAAGATAATAAAGTACTTGGTACAATATATCTAAATATTCATGACGAGAAAGCAAAAACAGCTGGAATAGATTATTGGATTAGAGAAGATGAATGGGGACATGGTTATATAACTGAAGCATCAAAATGTATTTTAGAGTTTGCCTTTGATACTTTAAATTTAAATAGAATAGAAAGTTGCGGAGCAAAAGATAATCCAGGTACATGGAAAGTAATGGAAAAGATTGGCCTTAAATATGAAGGAACAAGAAAACAAGCAATGTTCTATTACTATGGTGGTATTCAAGACTTAGTGTTATATGGATTAACAAAAGAAGAATATTTAAAAAACAAAGAGAATGTAAATATACAATAGATTTACATTCTCTTTTATTTAAGATATAATTATTTTAATGAAAGATATATGTATATTTGAAAAACAATTAAAAGATTTAGATATAAATGATAGATTCTTTGATTCACTAAAAAATGAATATGAAGACTTTATCATTTGGTTTAATAACCATCTAGATAGAAAAGCTTATATAACATTTCAAAATAATAAAATAACATCTATTTTAATCCTAAAAATAGAAAAGGAAAACGAGGACTACGAAGACTTCAATAAAGAATTTAAACCATCAAAAAGATTAAAAATATGTACTTTAAAAGTAGCTGATGAATTTAAAAACATTGGAACTAAATACTTAGAATTAGCATACAGCGAAGCAATTAAGAATAATGTAAATGAAATATATATAACACTTTACAATAATCATGAAGATTTAATAAATTTATTAGAAAAAAATAATTATGTTTATTATTGTGATAAATCTAATAATGAAAGAGTATATATAAACAAAATAAAAGAGTCTTAAGACTCTTTTTAGTCTGAATCTTCAAAATGAAAATCATCATCTTCAAGTTCTTCCTCTTCATGAAATTCTACTTTGGATTTATTAACTTTTTTCTTTGCTTTTTTACTTCCAAACAAAGAACCAATAAATAGTGTTTTTAATAAACTATTTTTATTCTTTCTTATAACTTTTTCTTTCTTATGTAATTTAGAATTTAACTCTATAGTTTCATTAGCTATTTCATTAGTAGTATCAATAATCTTTTCAATCAAATCTAAATATCCTTTTATAGTCTTTGCTTTACTATTTTTAATACTCTTAATATCTTCATCAAAATCATTTGAATCATCATTCTTTTCTATCAAAGTTAAATAATAATTATAAAATCTAATTAAAGTATCATAGCAATCACTAGAACACTTTATAACTCTTTTTAACTTTTCATCATCATTTAATTCTTCAAGCTTAAGTTTCTTAATAGTTTTATCATAGTCATACATTTTCATAGATAGTACCTCTATAAAAATTATATCATAGTTTTAAAAAAACATAAATTTATTGTATAATACTTAAAGAGGGATATTATGGCAAACTTTACTAAGAAAGCAATTAAAGACACATTCATAACTTTACTAAAAGAAAAACCATTTAATCAAATAACAGTAAAAGATATTGTTGATGAATGTGGAGTAAATAGAAATACATTTTACTATCATTACGAAGATATAAATGATTTATTAGAAAATGTTATTACTGAAGAAACTGACGTACTAATTAAAAACTATCCAACTATTGATTCTATAGACATGGCAGTTGAAGTAGCAATTAAATATGTACTTGAGAATAAGAAAACAATTCTAAATATATATAACCACTTAGATAAAAATGTTTATGAAAGATTTATAATGGAAACTTGTGAATATACAGTTAGAACACTTATAAATTCAATTACTAAAGAAATGAATATAAGCGATAAAGATAAAAAATTCTTGATAAGTTTTATAAAATGTCAATTCTTTGGATTTTGTATAGATTGGCTATCAAGAAATCTAGACGAAGAGTATGTAAAAGAATATGTAACATATACTAAAATAAGCAAAGAAATATTGTTAGAATTTATAAATAAACATTCTAATTAATATTCTTTTTTTATGCATTTAAACTATTTTGTCTAAAAATTCAACATCACCAAAAAACTGTCCATTTTAAAAAATAAATTATGAGGTTATACTATTTATATAATGAAAGGAGGAACTAAGATGAGTAAGTTTATACGTATAGCTAAAACAAGTTACATAGTTATGTCTATCATATTATGTATTTTAGGATTAGTACTTATGATAAATCCAGCATTTTCACAAACTATTTTAGTTGTAATGTGTGCGATTCTTTTAATAGCTTTTGGTATGATTAAATTATTTGGTTATTTCTCAAATGATTTATATCGCCTAGCTTTTCAGTATGATTTACCATTTGGTATTTTACTAATAGTACTTGGAATTATCATTTTAGTACGTCCAGGTGGATTCATTAACTTTATATGTATCGCATTAGGTTTATCAATATTTACAGATAGTATGTTTAAAATGCATATAGCTAATGAAGCTCGTAAGTTTGGTATTCGTGAATGGTATTTAATCTTAATATTCGCAATACTTGCTTGCATTTGTGGAATTACCTTAATGGTAAAACCTAGTGAAAGTGGAATAGTATTAACTATATTACTTGGAGCTAACCTTTTAGTAGAAGGTATTCTTAGTTTGATAACAGTTATTACATCAGTTAAAATCTTTAAAGAAAAGAAAAAGTAATTAGAAGGAGACATATATGACAGCAGAATTTACTAAAGAAATGAAAAAAACTCATACTATTTTAGCACCAGATATATTTCCAGTGCATATGAGACTTCTAACAAAAGTATTCGCATTATATGGATACAATGTAGAAGTTCTTCATTATGAAGGAAAAGATGTTATTGATACTGGACTTAGTTACTTACATAATGATATTTGCTATCCAGCAATATGTGCGATAGGGCAACAACTATATGCACTTAAAAGTGGTAACTACGATACTCATAAAGTAGCTTTAATACAATTTCAAACTGGTGGTGGATGTAGAGCATCTAATTATATTTGTTTACTTAGAAAAGCTTTAGAAAATATGGGATATGATTATATACCAGTTATTTCAGTAAGTACAAGTAATATAGAAAAATGTAGTGGATTTAAACTAACTCCAATGATGATGTATATGTCTCTTAGAGCTATTATCTACGGAGACTTCTTAATGCTTTTAAAAAATCAAGTAAAACCTTATGAAAAGAAAAAAGGAGAAACTGATAAATTAGTTGATTATTGGATTAATAAACTAACAAATGATTTTGCTTCTAAGAAAAGTTTAAATAATAGAAGTATGAAAAAGAATTTAAAAAGTATTGCTAAAAGTTTCCATGAAATAAAAAGAGTAGATAGAAAGTTAAAGAAAGTTGGTATCGTAGGAGAAATATATGTTAAATATTCTCCTTTCGGTAACAACAATTTAGAAGAATTCTTACTTAAAGAAGGATGCGAATTTATGGTACCTGGTGTACTAGCATTCTTTGAATTCTGTTTTTCTGATGGAGAAATGAATCATAAATATTATGGAAAAAATAGAGTAAGTATGTATGCTGGTAAGACTGTAGAGTCTATTGCATCTTCATGGGAAAAAGATATGCAAGATGCATTAAAACCATATCCTGAATTTGTTTGCCCAGCACCATTTAAAAGAATTAAAAAATTAGCAGAAAACATAATTGATAGAGGAGTAAACATGGGTGAAGGATGGCTTTTACCAGGAGAAGTAGCAGAACTAATAGAGAATGGTTACAATAATATAGTTTGTGCTCAACCATTTGGATGCCTTCCTAATCACATAGTTGGAAAAGGAACAATAAGAACACTTAGAATGTTATATCCAAATGCTAATATATTCCCAATAGATTATGATGCAGGAGCTTCTAAAGTAAATCAAGAAAATAGAATTAAATTAATGCTAGCTATCGCAGAAGAAGGTGAGAAGTAATATGAAAAGAGTAGGTTTTGATATAGGATCAACTACTATAAAATGTATAGTAATGGATGAAAAAGAAAACATATTATTTAAGAAATATGAACGTCACTATTCTGAGATAAGAAATGCTGTATTAAAAATATTAAATGAACTTAAAACTATTATAAAAAATGACAAAATAACAGTGACAATTTCTGGTTCAGCAGGTTTAGGTTATGCTGAAAGTTTAAAAATCCCTTTTGTTCAGGAAGTATATGCAGAAAAGATTGCTGTTAATAAATATTATCCAAGTACTGATACAGTTATAGAACTCGGTGGAGAAGATGCTAAAATGTTATTTCTAACTGGTGGTTTTGAAATGAGAATGAATGGAAGCTGCGCAGGTGGAACTGGAGCATTCATAGATCAAATGGCATCATTATTAAATGTAACTGGAGAAGAATTAAATGAACTATCAAGTCATCATGAAAAGATATGTAACATCGCATCTCGTTGTGGAGTTTTCGCTAAATCAGATGTTCAGCCATTATTAAATCAAGGAGTTAGAAAAGAAGACATAGCTGCTGGTATATTTAGAGCAGTAGTAAATCAAACAATATCAGGTTTATCTCAAGGAAGAGAAATAGGTAATAATGTTTTATACTTAGGAGGACCATTATACTTTTATAGTGAACTTAGAAATAGTTTTGATGAAGTATTAAACACTAAAGGAATTCTTCCAGAAAATGCAATATATTTTGTAGCAATAGGTTCAGTACTCGCAAACGTTAAAGAAGAGACAACACTAACAAAATTAGAAAATAAATTTAAGAAGTTTAAAGAACAAAGTAACTATGTAAAAAGTGATGCTCTTTTCAAAGATAAAAAAGAATATGAAGAATTTCTAAAAAGACATAATGATACATCTATAAAAGAATTAGATAAGCTAAGCAAAAATATGTACTTAGGAATAGATGCAGGAAGTACTACTATTAAGATGGTTCTTTGTGATGATGATGGTAACATATTTAATCCATTTTATTCTTCAAATGAAGGAAGTCCAGTTGAAATAGTAAAAAAATACTTAATAGATTTATATGAAAGATATCCGGGTATTAATATTAAATCTAGCGCAGTAACAGGTTATGGAGAAGAACTAATTAAAAATGCGTTTAATATAGATTATGGAGTAGTTGAAACTATAGCACATTATACTGCAGCTAAAAAGATAAATCCTAAAGTAGATTTTATTCTTGATATAGGTGGACAAGATATAAAATGTTTTAAGATTAAAAATGGTTCAATAGATAGTTTATATTTAAATGAAGCATGTTCTTCAGGATGTGGATCATTCTTACAAACATTTGCTAAAGCACTTGGATATACTACAGAAGAATTTTCACATTTAGGTCTTTATGCTAAAAGTCCAGTAAGTCTTGGTTCGAGATGCACAGTATTTATGAATAGTTCAGTAAAGCAAGCTCAAAAAGATGGTGCATCAGTAGAAAGCATAGCTGCAGGTCTTTCAATGAGTGTAGTAAAAAATGCTTTATATAAAGTTATAAGATGCGCAAATCCCAAAGATTTAGGTGAAAACATAATAGTACAAGGAGGAACATTTTTAAATGATTCTGTACTAAGAGCATTTGAAAAAGAAATAGGGCATAATGTAACTAGACCAAAATATTCAGGTTTAATGGGAGCATATGGAAGTGCACTTTATAGTAAAGAAAAAAATAATGACAAAAGTAAAATATTAAACTTTGAAGAACTAAAGAATTTTAATTATGAAACAAGAAATATAAATTGTAATGGATGCACTAATCATTGTAATTTAGTAATAAATACTTTTGATAAAAAAAGAAGATTTATCGCAGGTAATAGATGTTCAAAACCACTTAATAATGGAATACAACAAGAACACTATGATTTATATGAATATAAGCAATCATTATTAAAAGAATTTATGAATAATGAAATAGATGAAAATAAAACTACTATAGGAATACCTTTAGTTTTAAATATGTATGAACTATTACCATTTTGGTATACATTCTTTAAGTCATTAGGTTTAAATGTTGTAGTGTCACCATTCTCAAATAGAAATACATATTTAAAAGGTCAAAAAACTATACCATCAGATACTATATGTTATCCAGCTAAACTAGCACATGGACACATTGAATATTTAATAGATTCTAAAGTAGACTATATATTCTATCCAAGTATGAGTTATAACTTTGATGAAAAACTTGGAACAAATCATTATAATTGTCCAGTAGTAGCATACTACCCTCAAGTAATAAGAGGTAATGTAAATAATTTAAATAAAGATACTTTCATAGATGATTTTGTAAGTTTAGCAGATAAAAAACAATTTAATAAAAGAATAAAATCAATTATTAAATATTATGGTATAGAAGTAACTGACTCTAAATTAAAAAAAGCAGTAGAAAAATCATATGAAGCATATAACAATTATTTATTAAAAGTAAGAACCAAAGCAGAAGAGTTTATAAATATCGCTGAACAAAAAGATATGCCAATAATTGTATTATGTGGAAGACCATATCATGTAGACCCTGAAGTAAATCATGGTATTAACAAACTTATTACATCTCTAGGAGCAGTAGTTATAACTGAAGACAGTATTAGTCATAAGGTAAAACCATTTAAAACAAAAGTAATGAATCAATGGACTTATCATTCAAGATTATATGCAGCAGCTAAGTATGTAAGTGAATCTAATAAGAATATTAATTTAGTTCAATTAGTATCATTTGGTTGCGGAGTAGATGCAGTAACAACTGATGAAGTAAGAAGAATAATAGAAAGCAAAGATAAAGTTTATACTCAAATAAAGATAGACGAAATATCTAATATGGGTGCTGTTACTATTAGACTTAGAAGTTTACTAGCTATAATTGATAATAAAAATGTAAAGAATAAGTAATGTTATTGTTTTAAATAAGTTATAAATGTAAAATAATAATGTAGTAGGAGGTACATATGGAATTAACAGCCGCAGCAGAGTGGTTAAATACCACATTTAGTGGATTTGATCATGCTATATTAAGCGTTTTACATGAACTCGCTTTATTAACTAATGGTAATTTAAATTGGTTATTTAAGTTTATAAGTCTTTTTGCAGAAAAGGGTTTATTTCTTATTTTACTTAGTATATTCTTAATGTTATTTAAGAAAACAAGAAAGTTTGGAATTTGTATGTTTGGTGCGATTGGAGCAGGAGCTATACTAACTAACTTTATTTTAAAGGATATGATTGCAAGACCAAGACCATATATGAGTGGTTTAGAATATAAAGATTGGTGGCAATATGCAGGTATGGTTACTGAAAGTGATTTCTCATTTCCAAGTGGTCACACAACAGCCATAACGGCAGCAATGATGTCATTAGTATTTATGGCTAAAACAAAGAAAAAATATTGGTGCATACTATTTATATTCCTAATGGGTATATCAAGAAACTATTTAATGGTTCACTATCCAACAGATGTAATAGGTGGTATGATATCAGGATTAATCGGAGCTACTATCGCATACTTTATAACATTACTAATTTATAAAATAATAGATAAGTACAAAGATGTTAAATTATTTAACTTTATAAAGAACTTTGATATAATAAATGCAATGAAGAAATAACATTGCATTTTTATATGGAGGAGTTATGTACACAAAGAAAGAAGAAGTTTATAAATACTTAGATAGTTTAAATATTAAATATAAAAAAGTAGAACATAAAGCAGTGTTTACTATGGAAGAAATGTCAAAGCTTAATCTTGAAGATGATGCTGAAGTAGTTAAGAATCTGTTTATAAGAGATGATAAAAAGCAAAATTATTATTTAATACTTGTTAAAGGAGATAAAAGAGTTAACTTAAAAGAATTAAGAAATAATTTAGGACTTAGACCTTTAACATTCGCAAGTGAAGAAGATTTAGAAAAGTATTTAGGTCTTAAGAAAGGTTCAGTAACTATACTTGGAATACTAAATGACACAGAACATAAAGTAAAAGTATTAATAGATAATGATATAAAAATCTTCAAAGAAATTGGTGCTCATCCTAATGAAAACACCGCATCAATTTGGTTAACACTAGAAGACATAGAGCATATATTAAAACTTAATAATGTAAATTATAACTTTATATATTTATAGTCAATATAATTGACTTTTTCTATTGACATAAAATATATATAATAGTATTATTGTATTACGCAAGTAATACAATAAAAGGAGTACACATGAGTTATACATTCGATAATAATATACCAATTTATATTCAACTTGTTGATATCGTAAGAGTTGATATAGTATCAGGTAAATTAAGCGTAGGAAGTAGATTACCCTCTGTAAGAGAGCTAGCATTTTACTACAAAGTTAATCCAAATACTATGCAAAAAGCTTTAGTAGAACTAGAAAATGAAAAACTAATTTATACTGAAAGAACAAATGGAAAATATGTTACTAGTGATTCAAAAGTTATTAACAAAGCAAAAGAAAAACTAGCTAAAGAAAAAGTAAATGAATATTTAAGTTCTATGAATAGTATAGGTATAACTTATGAAGAATCAATTAAGTACTTGCAGGAATTAGGAGGAAAATAATATGGAACTTTTAGAGTGTAAAAACCTATCAAAAAGTTTTGATAATAAAAAAATTCTAAAAGATGTAAACCTAATAATACCTAGAGGTAAAATAGTTGGACTTTTAGGTAAAAACGGGCAAGGAAAAACAACACTGATAAAACTTATTAATGATTTACTTACTCCAACTAGTGGTGAAATACTTATTGAAGGAAAACATCCGGGAGTAGAATCTAAAAAGATTATTTCATACTTACCAGAAAGAACTTACTTAGACAAAGAAATGAAAATAATAGATACACTTAATTATTTTAATGAATTTTATGATAATTTTGATATTAAAAAAGCTAAAAAATTACTTAAAGATTTAGATTTAGACATAAACTCTAAAATATCTAAAATGTCTAAAGGTATGCAAGAAAAATTACAACTTATACTTGTTATGAGCAGGGA
>CAVDFY010000039.1:0-1476 GCA_963607925.1 bacterium | reverse complement strand
TCTTTATATTTTAGATGAACCATTAGGTGGAGTAGACCCAGCTACTAGAGATTATATATTAGATACAATACTTTCTAACTTTAAAGAAGGAAGTAGCGTAATAATATCTACACACTTAATATCTGATATAGAAAGAATATTAGACGAAGTTATATTTATAGATAAAGGAAAAATAATATTAACAGCTCCTGCTGATGAACTTCGTAAAAAAGAAAAATCATCAATAGATGAAATCTTTAGGAGGACATTCAAATGCTCTTAAAAGTACTTAAATATGATTTAAAATTTACTTATAAAAACTTAATAATATTCTATACTTTATCATTATTTTTCGCTTTACTTGGAAGAATATGTGGTATGTTTGATAATTCAGGTATTATGTTAATACTTTCTAAAATTAATAATGGTATAGCTATTTCAATGATAGTAAGTGTTGTTATCAATAACTTAATGAGAGTATGGGCAAGACTAGTATTAAACTTTTATAAAGATGAGTCTTACTTAACACATACTCTTCCAGTTAAAAAAAGTACATTATATTTATCTAAAGTGTTATGTGGAGTTATCACAATGTTAACTTCAACAATAGTAATAGCTATAACAATTCTAATATGTTATTACTCAAAAGAAAATATAGAGTTATTAAAGAATAGTCTTAACTTAGTAGCTTCACTTTATGAAAGTAGTATAACAAGTCTAATAATACAAATGTTTACACTAGTATTTTTAGAATTTACATTCATTTTACTAACAGGTTACATTGGTATTATTTTAGGACATAAATCAAACAATAATAAAATGTTAAAAAGTTGTTTATATGGCTTCTTAACATATATGGCTTCATCAATAATAATACTATTAGTTGTTTATATAAGTGGACTATTTAATAGTGATATTATGAGTATATTTACAAGTACAACATTTACTCTAAGCGTATTTAAAACAATATTATTAATAGTAATATTAACATACTTAATTCTTATAATATTAGAATATGTAATAGGTTTAAAAACAGTTAATAAAGGAGTTAATATTGATTAACAATTAAGAAAGTGCTACAATAAAAGCACTTTTTTTGATTGGAGGATATTATATGAAAGAATCAACAGGAGATGAACCTTTCACAACAAAGGAACTTGGAATAAAATTATTAGATGACGTAGAAAGAAAAGCGTTTGAAATATATAAGAAAGCTCTTGATTCAAAAGAATATTCAGAATATTATCTTTTAGAATTAATGAAACAAAATGAATCATTAAAAGGAGACATATCTTCAGCATACGAAATAATAAACGAAGGCATAGCAGAAGAACTTGATAAAGTAAGAAAAGAAAAATATAAAGTAGTTACTTTAGCAACTGCAGGAGTAGTAACAACAATGTTTGTACCAATAATGGGAGTAATACTTATACCATCAAGTGTTGCTTTAATAGCGGCTTATTTAAAGAAAAGAAAAAAAGTAATGGACACTGATAC